>CANHVD010000467.1 GCA_947463775.1 Planctomycetaceae bacterium
ATCAATGATGCACAGATCGAGAAGCGTGACGCCTCAAACATGGCTCCACTGAGCGACCGCACTTGCCGGGGAATGTCTGAACATCTATTCTCCACGACCCCGGAGCCGTTTACGTCTGATGCCTGCGGTTTGTTGATTTAGTCATGGATTGAGCATACGTGTTTACCGCCGAGCCAGAGGCGACGGCTTCAACGAAGGCCATCTCCTCCGGCTCGGTGGTAGACGATGAAATCAACACGTCCCCGCCAGGTACTGAGTTCGCCAGTTATCAAGAGGCAGCAGGCTTCCGGACTGAATTGCAATCGCCTCACGGAGACACGGATGTCCCTGCTTTTGAATGTCATCTTTGCCAGCCATGCTCGCAGCACTCATCACAAGTTGGCCCTCGATGCGCTAAGGCATCTGCAGGGTGATGAAGCGGCTCAATGGGCCGATGTTATCATCAGCCAGCATGCGGCGTATCTGGAGGGAGCCAAAGCTCCGGACGATGACTTCAAAGACTTCAAGAATCATGTTCTGCATGTGAAGGAGAACTTCTGGGGCGGAGCGGTATCTTCCGCAGAGCACTGGTATGGCCAGTTTATTGATCATCTTCGTTCGGCAGAATGGAAAGATGCGGCTTATGCGGCTGGTGTACTCAGCCACTACTACAGCGATCCTCAGATGCCGTTTCACACCGGTCAGACTGAAGCAGAAGGCGCGGTTCATCGAGCAGCGGAGTGGAGTGTCACAAAGAGCTACGAAAAGCTGCGAACACTTCTCGAGCAGGAGCTCGGGGGATATCCGCGAGTCAGCTTGTCTGCTGCAGAGAACTGGCTTGAGGAAATGGTCAAGTCCGGCGCGGTCATGGCGAATCAGTACTATGACCTGCTGATCGATCACTATAACCTTGCCGTTGGAGTCAAGGATCCGCCTGCCGGGCTTGATCGAGTCGCACAAGAAGCGGTTGCGCGGTGTCTTGGTCATGCTACCATCGGCTTTGCAAGGATTCTTGAGCGAGCGTTCGAAGAATCCTCGGTGCGTGCTCCCGAGGTCACGCTGACAATGAAGGCCGTTCTGGCCACGATCAATGTCCCGATTCGAACCGTAGTTAATCGCCTTGCCGATGCGAAAGACAGAAAGATCGTAGAAGCGATTTATCAGGAAGTTCAGGAAACCGGAAAGGCCGTGCATTCGCTGCCCGAAAGCGAGAAGCTGGTTCGTCAGTTCCACGCGGCGGAGGTTCGCAAAGTTTCAATGATGGTGCTGAATGCCGAACCTGCTCGGCCTGCGGGACAGAGATTCGGGAAGCCGTTACAGGACCAGAAAACGGTGCCCCCGAAAATTGCTCAGGCACCGATCGCCAAGCCTCCGGCCGCAATGGAATCCTTGCCCAAGACGGCAGCAATGCCCGTGCCTTCGGTAACTCCTGCGACAACGCCGGCACCCACACTGTTGGAAGCCACAAAGCCGGAACCAGTCTCACCGGTTGTAAGCCAGATTGCGAAATCTCCGGAAGAGGCAATCTTGGCCCCACAGCCCGCCATGGTTCAGCCTGCTGCCGTTCAGCGGGCGGTCGCCGCACCTCACCGATCAACCGCGATGCGATATTATCTCAAGTCAGAAGCTCCGATCGTTGATGCGCCTTCGATTGGGCCGAAGACGGCTTCACGATTCAACGCGATCGGAATGATAACGGTCGACGAGTTCTTAAACGCGGATCCGGAGATTACTGCCAGCAAGCTGGCGGTTCGCCATATAACGCCGGATGTGATTCGCGAATGGCAGGCTCAGTCAAGGCTGATGGTCGAAGTTCCGGGACTGCGTGGGCACGATGCTCAGTTGCTGGTGGCTGCCAACGTAGAAACCTCCGACCAGCTTCGCGACAGTAATGCCGCGGGACTTCTGGACGCAGTCACAGCCGTCACAACGACGGCGCTGGGCAAGAGCATTCTGCGTGATGGATCAGCCCCGGATCTGGACGAAGTCAAATCGTGGATCGCTGCAGCTCAATTGTCTCCGCTTGAATCTTCACACCCGGTTGCTGGTGAACTAATGACGTAATTCTCCGGTCTCGGCAGTGATGCCTGAGTTTTCCGGGGGCAAATGCATGACATCACTGTAGAACGCGGTAAGATGCACCGCGTAGTACGGAGTACTCTGCATGAATGGACAAATCGAGCGATTCCTCAACAATGCCGATGCCAGTGGGCTGCTGACTGCAGAAGAGATCACTGAGTTCATCGAGTCTTTGCCGGCCGATCGTCGTCCACAGGACGGTGAACAACTCGCACGGGAACTTGTGCGGCAGAACAAGTTGACGAAGTATCAGGCCGAGCAGATCTATGCCGGCAAAACGAAGCTGCTCGTCCTCGGCAATTATGTAGTTCTGGATAAGCTCGGTCAGGGCGGGATGGGAGTTGTTCTGAAGGCTGAGCACCGGCGGCTCAAACGTCTGGTGGCTCTGAAAGTCATGTCGCCGTCTGTGGTGAAGACACCGGACGCACTCCGACGATTCCTGAGGGAAGTTGAAGCCGCCGCCAAACTACGTCATCCCAATGTCGTGGCAACCGATGATGCCAATGAAGCCAAGGGCACGCATTTTCTGGTCATGGAGTATGTCGAAGGCAGCGACCTCTCTGTGCTCGTAAAGAAGTCCGGGCCAATGTCTGTTGAACAGACGCTGCAGTGTGTCGTTCAGGCGGCGCGGGGACTGGAGTATGCTCATGCTCAGGGAGTAGTTCATCGCGATATCAAGCCTGCCAACCTGCTGCTGGATTCGAACAGGAAGATCAAGATTCTTGACATGGGGCTGGCTCGAATTGAAGGAGCGACCGACGGCCAGGCAGAACTGACCAGCACCGGAGCGGTAATGGGGACAGTGGACTACATGGCCCCGGAGCAGGCCATCAGTACTCGCCGTGCGGACGCTCGCAGTGATATCTACAGTCTGGGCATTTCCTTGTGGTATCTGCTGACCGGAAAGTGCGCCTACGACGGTGATTCTCTGATGGCCAAACTGCTGGCTCACAGAGACGCTCCGATTCCCTCACTCCATAAGTTTAATGAGGCGATCCCTCCGGCTGTGGATGAGGTGTTTCGAAAAATGGTTGCCAAGCAACCCACGGATCGCTACCAATCGATGACCGAAGTCGTGCGGGATCTTGAGGCCTGCCAAAGCGGATCGTTTTCGTCGTCCGGTATTTCCATGCCAACGATGCCGGCGGATTCGGGATTGAATTCTTTCCTGAACAACCTGGCGTCCAACACTGCAAAACCTGCAGCCACGTTCAAACAAAAAGGCGAAGCAAATCCCATCACCGCCACTCCTGCGGCTGAAGCGACTGTCCTGGATGGGAACCTCGGAGTATCCACTGATTCATTGATGTCGCAGAACTCTCGAGCTGCAATCGAGAGAACAAAAAGTAAACACGCGGTTGAACCAGAATCTCCAGCAGCATTGCCGTGGTTTCGAAATCTTTATGTTCTGGGATCAGCTGGAATCGCGGCTCTGGTCGTTGTCGCGAGCCTGCTTGCTCTGCGACCAGTGGCCCCCGGAACACTGAGAACCGAGATTCTGGATTCGATGGTCGAACTGAGTCTCAAGGGCACTCGTCATCGCTTCGCCGCTACAGATTCGCAACCCTTGTCGTTGGCTCCTGGTGAGAAGAGTTTTGTGGTCAAGCGTGGCAATCTGGAGTTCGAAATCTCCAACGTGCTCATCATGAGCAATGCCGAGACCGTCCTTCGCGCGGAGTCGATCGATAACTACCTGACTATCAAAGCCAATGATGAAATCGTCGCGGAGAAACTATTACCGGCTGATTCTTCCGCTTCGACAGCGAAAAACATGACCATTTCTTCGGCATCGCCCCCCGGAACAGTCGCGGCCGCAGAGGGAGGATTCGCCTTAAGAATAGTTCCCGAGAGCTATGTCGAAATTCCCACGCTCCGACGGGAAAGCTCAACGCCCATGACCATCGAAATGTGGGTGCAAGCTCCAAGGCTTCGTGGTGTGTTATTCAGCATGGAAGGAAAGCCTGGTGTTCAGTTTAGCTGCGAGCGGGGGCCTGACAGCACGGGTTACTTTGATGTTCTCGAACGAAAACGAGACGGACACTCAGCTGTGCACATTCCTCTGAAATGGCCGAATCGCAAACGGCATCTTGCTATGGTCTGGGATACCGACAAGTCTGTGTTGTTTGTGGACGGTAAGTCAGTCGCCAGTGGTGAAGTAATCCCCGCTGAAGAAGCCGCAGAGATACCGCCCGGGAACTCATCGGTCACCATGATCGGTTCACAGATATATGGAGACAACAGAGGATATCACTGTAGCGGCGGAACCTTCTACGGGCTTCGAGTGTCCAGCACGGCTCGATATCAGCAGGATTTTGTCCCGTCGGAATCATTCGCGAAGGATGACAAGACCATCGCACTTTATGCTTTTGATGAAGGTGACGGACAGACGCTGAAGGACTCTTCCGGAAATAATCATCATGGGACAATTGTGGGGGCTCAATGGGTAGCCGCCAACGAGTCCGTGCTCACAAAGGAAGCTGCCGACGTCAAGCTCGGAGATCCCTCCGTTGTGGACCTGTTGTCTCTGATTAACCCGGCGGCTGACGCGTGGCTTGGCGAATGTCGCAAAGAAGGTGAATCGCTGCTGGTGGGGAACGAGAAAGGCTCGTCGCGTATTCAGATCAATCATAAGGTGCCGGAGGAATATGTGCTCGTTGCTGAGATTGAAAAAATCTCTGGCAAGGATGGGATCCAGTTCGGGCTTGTGATCGGTGGACATCCTGTAAGTTTTGTCATCGATTGTTTTCCATCCTGCATTACCGGATTAGGGCTCGTTGGCGAAAAGGTGGCGGACGACAATCTGACCACTTCACTCGGGCGGCGTCTGGTCAATGGCCAGCGTCACACGATCGTAATGCATGTCAGAAAGGAAGGAGTGCTGGCAAGTCTTGACGGAACATACCTGCTGGAATGGAGCGGGGACCCTGCCGATCTCGCGCTGCCGAATTATGAGGCGTCTCTCAACGCATCACAGCTTTGGGTTGGGACATCATTCGTGCCTGTTCGATTCGATTCGCTCCGGATGAAATCATTGCGTGACGCTGTCGGTTCGGCCCCGTCTGATGAGTCACCATGGCCTTATGATCCGGCTGATGGAGTCGAGTATGCCTGGAGCAATCCAGAGAATGCGGGGCCAATCATTAATACTTCTTTCTATGACGAGCATCCTGAAGTCTCGCCGGACGG
>CANHVD010000468.1 GCA_947463775.1 Planctomycetaceae bacterium
GGTTATCACGGGAGCCGGTTTGTCGATGGCCACAATCAACATTCGTCGTCGCCTGATCCGCATCGCCGGAATCAGTGTTCTTGTCACAGGCTTGATGACGACTGCTCGAGGCATTGTCTTTGCGTCGAATCTCAACAGCAAAGACACATCAGCCGCCGCCGCTTGTCCGCTCTGCAAACCCACAACGCGGTCAGAGTGAAAGAGTGATTTGGCGAATCCGGTTGGAGTGGAGGAAGGCTGGTGACTGAGCGAGCCAGCAGAGCCAATGGCAAGCTGGCAGAAGCAGAGTTTTCAGTGTGCAGAGAATCGCCAGTCTCAGCCGGCGTGGACTGCGGCAGCCTGCTGCCGCTTTGGTGCAGGCAGCCTGCTGCCAAAGCAGAGGCTCTAATGTTCGTTCGAATCAAGACGGTTGCCCACAGCAGGCTGTGAGCTTCAAAGCGGCAGCAGGCTGCCGCAGTCCACGGGAATCATTCATCCTGAGACTTCTCGTTCGGCGAAGAACTGGCAGGAACGCCAAACACCAGAGTCAATTCTTGCTCTTCTTTCAACTTCCGGGAGCGGATCTTGATGACATCTTTAACCATCCTGGCCGCACCGGGAACCTTGACGATGATCTGAACTCGGTTCTTTTCAACATTCAGGACGGAGGAGCTGGTCAGCACCTTGATGCCTGCATTCTCGACGGGATACCCAGCGGCGTAGGGAGCATCTTTGTCATAAGGAATCTTCTGGACGTATTTATCCGACCCACGAACTTCTCCGACCAGATCACTGACTCGAAATTCCTTCACGTCATCCGGCAGACGGACTTCAATCACGATTGAATACACTTCTCGTGGCTTTGGGTTGGCAGGAATCGTGAACGCCGTAAAACTGCCCTTCGTGACAGCCAGTCCGGATTCAGGGACCTTCAGCAGCACTCCGCTACCGTCTTCGGTCGGATCATTCTCCTTGCTGCCGAGAATGCTCTTCCAGACATCATCCTGAGCCGCCAGCAAAGTACCGTTCTCGGAACGCTGCAGTTCTGCGGCCAACTGTTCGAGACTGCTGGTTGGCTTTTCAAACTGGTCACTGATGTCCGCTACGAATTCAAATGCTGCCTGATCACCGAGAATATCCTCGTCACCCAAAGTTGCCTGAAGTGGCGGCTGAATTTCCTCGGTGGGCAACAACCAGTCCAGCCCCAGCCAAGGCGCGACCACAGCAACCGTCAAGAATGTCAGCAAGTGGAAAGTCGCTGAGGAAAAGAAACTGACGGCTGAGGCCGACGTCAGAGCCGCAACCACCGGCCCCATCTCTGGCTCGTCGCTTTCATCAGTCGGCTCATGGATCACGACCGTTTGTGGCAGCGGCTCTTCCACATCTGAACTCGCAGCGACGTTTGCATTCGCCGACAACGTGGAAGCGGAACCACGAGAAAGCTGTGAGCTTCCTGCAGCACCGTTTCGTTCGTCTGTTAGCGAATCAGCCACCGGTAAACCTTGAATTCAGACGAATGCTCGTCATTCAATCGCGGATGTGGGGGCCTCATTGAGCAGAATACCGCCCCACCTGTTGTCACGCTTTCCTCCCGAATCTTATCTTCGCCGCAGATCGTCTGCGATGACTGTCAGGCAGAATTGTGACCAGCCAACAAAAAAGCCCGACCTGAAAAGGCCGGGCTTAAGCTTACTATTGAGTTTCTCTGCTGATTACTGAACGGTCGGGCCAGCACAGCGAATCAGATGGTCTTTGTCGATGTAGACCACTTCTTCTGACTGGTCAACGTGGCTGAAAGGAACCGGCCAGTAGGAGCGTATGGTCTTGTCGTAGTAAATCGTGCACTTGTAGTGGCAGTGGTGAAGTCGGCAGGGGCCAACCAGTGGATACACTTTGCATTCGTCGAGGCGATCGACGAGCGGTTCAACCACGATTCGCACGTTGTTCAGTTGAGTTTCCTGGAAGAAGGCAAACCCGCCCGCCCCGTCATCAGGAAGGGCTCGAATTACCTGATCTTCGCTTGGAGGGTCGACGCAGAAGACGTCGCCTTCAACCGGATCCAGCACGGGAACCTTGTTATAGCGTTCATCTTCGTGAAGCTTGTCTTCCATCAACTGGCTGGCACGAGCTGGTACTGGAACCGCAGGAAGCGTCTTCCAGAAGAGCATCGACTCCCACATCACTCCGATGAAGCCGCCGGTCAGCGTACATCCGCTGTTCGAAAGCGTCATTAAGCAGATCGCCGTCAGCACGACCCCTCGTCGTATTTGTCTGCGAAACGTCTGCATTGAGTTCTTCCCTGAAAGTAGAGTGGGAGTTTTCATGAGTACTATCCTGCCTGACAGATTCTGGATCGGGCTGTGCCCTGACACTTAAATCCAGACACTGAACGCCGGCGTACCAGCGTCCTTCCTGATATCGATCCGTCATTTCCATTGACTTGTGAAAATGTTTCGATTTTGCGGATCGAGCCGGAAGAATCGATGGTAACGAAAGTCCCAATGGCACCGCCTACCTCCTTCGATGGCACTCATAGGGGCCGTAAACCAGCGATATTGGCCGCTTTGACGCTGGGGCTGGCGTCATTGATCACTTGACGCAATGGTCGGTCGTCGCGTAAGTCTCCCGAATTCCCTGGTAACATTTTCAGGCTCGCGCGTTAATCGGCGGCCAGTTCTTTTCAGAGACTCCCATGGCCCAGAATCGTGCCGTCCAAAAGATTTCGGACCAGATCGCCGCGCGAGTTCGGCACGCGATTATCTCCCACCACAAACGCAGCGGCACTGTTCTCTTCAGCGATACGACTCTTCGCGATGGGGAACAAATGCCCGGGGCCACGCTGGAGCCTCACGAAAAGTTGCGGATCGCTCGGGCACTGGAAGAAACAGGCATCCATTCTCTTGATGCAGGGTTTCCGGCAAGTTCTGCCGCTGATGTTGAAGCCATCCGCATGATGGTTGGAGTCATTAAGAAACCAGTTTTGACTGCATTATGCCGAACTGTCCGTTCCGACATCGATATCGCCGCTGAAGCTCTTGACGGAAATCCTCTGCATAAGAAGGGAGTCAGCCTGTTCTGCGGAACAAGTCCGCTGCATCGAGTTCACAAGCTGAACAAAAGTCGCTCAGAGATTCTGAACATCATCTCCCAGACTGTGGGATACGCGGCGGACAAGTTTCGAATCGTCGCCTTCAGCCCGGAAGACGCCAGCCGTACCGAAGTCGATTATCTCTGCCAGTGTTACAAGGAAGCTATCGATGCCGGTGCGACCACCGTTGGTTTTCCGGATACCGTGGGACTACTGACGCCGCGCAAGGCCGCCGATTTCATCAAGGCGATTCAGGACGGCGTGCCAAATCTGGATCGTGCTTTGCTCGCTGTCCATTTTCATAACGATCTGGGCCTGGCAGTCGCCAATACCCTCGCCTGCATCGAAGAAGGGGCCAACGTTGTGCAGTGCACTGTCAATGGAATTGGTGAGCGAGCTGGCAACGCTTCTCTGGAAGAAGTGGCTATGGCCCTGGCGATGCATGGCGATCAATATCATCGTAAGTTTCGCATTGATACAACGAAGCTGGCTCCTTTGTGTCAGCTCGTCGCTCAACTCACCGGAGTGATGATTTCTCGCATGAAGCCCATTGGCGGTGCCAATATCTTTGCGACCGAAGCCGGAATTCATCAGGACGGTCTGCTGAAAAACCCTGATACCTATTTGCCGTTCCGCCCCGAAGTTGTGGGAGGTGGCGAGCTGCAACTGGTACTCGGACGACACTGCGGTCGTAAAGCCGTCGCTCATCGATTAGCAGAACTGGCGATTACGGCTGACGACCGGGACGTGCTGAAGATTATGGAGCTGATTAAACAGCAGCCCAAGGGAATCGTCATCGACGATCACAAACTGCAACAACTGGTGGCGCAGATTCGGTGATCGGGCGGAGGTCGCTGCGAGCTTCTTGAAATCTCAAATCTCAAATTTGAAATCCGAAATTTCCGGTGGCTTCAGTGAGGATGCCCGGATCCATTTGCAGAGCACTAGTCAGCGAACAATCATTATCGATTGTCCTCTAGCTGACGGTATTTCTCCGAGTACTTATCAAACAACTGAGTATGCCGACTGCTAAGGTCCACTTTCCGGCCCTGAATCCACGCGGCCGTCACCTGCGATTCTGTTTCCAGAGGATCCCCGGTGCAAACAAACAGAGTCGCATCTTTCCCGTTCTCCAACGTGCCGACTCGGTCAACAATGCCCAGAATCTCTGCTGGATAAACCGTGACAGCTCGCATCGCATCATTGTAAGGAAGCCCATAGGCCGCAGCAGTCGCAGCCTGATACGGGAGGTTGCGAGTATTCCAGGATTCAGAACGTCCGGAGCCCGAAATACAGAACTTCACTCCAGCCTTTCGAAGTCGCTCCGGCAACGTGAAGGCCGCATCGTAGTCGTCGTGATCTCGGCGAGGATCCTTGTGGATCGCGTCAATGATCACCGGCACGTTGTATTGTTTCAGCAACTCCGCACACGCTTCGCTATCGTAGCCACCAAAGATGATGACTCGAACATTCTGTTCGACTCCAAAAGCCACTGCTGATTGAATCTGCGGAGCACGATCTGCGGCCACGATCAAGGGAATCTTACCGGTCACAACCGGCTGCATGGCTTCCAGTCGACTGTCAAAATCCTGAGTCATCGGGGATGCCGCGCGAGCTTTCCCGTATGTTCTCGATTGCTCGAATAGAGTTCTCAAGGTCTTGAGTTCATCCGGACGACTTTCCTCCTTCTCGTCTTCTTTCGTAGACTTGGAAGAAGACGGCCGTGGGGCTCGCATCTGAGGCCAGTTGATCATCAGTCCCACGTCAGCCCGCAGCGTCATGTCTTCGTAAGTCCAGCCGTCCAGTTGCATCACCGAGGCTTTGCCGCTGACAAGTCCACCCGATGGTGCACTGACTGCGATCAAGACACCATTGGCCCGAGTCACCGGGATTAGCTCACTGTCCGGATTCACGGCCACATGAGCACTGACGTTGGGATTGATTGTGCCTGATTCTGCAAAGTCCAGCGTGGCTCGAGTTGACGAAATCTCTGTCAGCCCCAACTGCGAATGCGACTCAATCATGCTCGGGTAGACATGCTGCCCCTTGAGATCAATGATTTCCGCTCCGTCCGGTGGTTTGATCTCAGCGCCGATCGCGGTGATTTTCCCCTGATCAAAGACCAGCACACCTTTTTCGACCGGTGGCCCGGTGAGCGTATGCAC
>CANHVD010000469.1 GCA_947463775.1 Planctomycetaceae bacterium
ATCGTCGACAGCGGACGACTCAGCACGACATGGCAAAACGGAGTGAGTGTTACGTCGACCGCCGGATCCAGCAACAGCATCATTGGCAACTCGATCTACGACAATCGTGGACTGGGAATTGACCTGGGAACGACGGGGGTTACGGCCAACGATAATCTTGACGCAGACTCGGGCGCAAATAATCTGCAGAACACTCCTGTTCTGACAACCGCGACTACTAACGGTACGACAGTCACGATCAGCGGCACGCTCAACACACTCGTCAGCACAGCGGGCATTCTGATTCACTTCTATGCGACGCCTGCTACTGGCAGTGTGAACACGCGTCAGGGCCGTCGCTATCTGGGCACAACAACGGTCTCTTCCAACGGCAGCGGCAATGCGACATTCAGCGGCATCGCGTTGTCTTCGGCGGTCACGGCCGGAGAACTCATCACCGCGACGACAACGCTTTCCTCAAGTACTTCCGAATTCTCGCAGGCAATCGTGGCCACCGCATCGGCGGGAAACAGTACCCCGTCGAACACGGTCGTAACATCCACAACAAATGGTGGCGTCACGATCAACAGCGGTGCGGGCAACAGTGCCTATCTCGAGGCGACGAATGGAAGTTCGATTCTTGGTGGCCTGAGTCAGTTCTCCATGGAGTTCGACTTCCAGGCAGAAGCAATTGTCGACGGTCGGCAGTACACATGGGCGTCGTACACAACACCGACCGACGGCGACGCGCTGTACTTTGGTGCCTACAAGTCTGGTGCGACGGAAGTCATTGGATTGCAGATCAACGGGCAGATCGCCAATATTAGCTCTGCAGACGTCGACGCAATCTTTGACGGTAATCGCCACTCGATTGCAGCCACCTGGAGTCAGACCAGCGGTGCCTGGTCCATCTATCTCGACGGCACTCTGCTGGGTTCCGGGACCGGGCTGGCCACCGGGCAGACTCTGGCCACTGGCGGTGACCTTGTCATCGGCCAGGACATGGATGCGGGAGCTGACACTTGGCAGGTCAGCTCGAACGGTGCCTTCAAGGGAACTCTCAACGACGTTCGATTCTTCAACGACGTCCGAACCGCCAATGAGATCGCCGCCAACTATCGCAGCACTCTGCCATTCAATGAAAGCGGCATGGTCGCCAACTGGCGGATGAATGATCTTTCCCCAGGTGGAGTTATCACAGGTTCGGTGAGCGGGAATGATCTGACCGTGCGTCAGATGACAACACCATCGTTTACAGCTTCAACTCCAACATTGTCTCTCGCTGTAAATGAGAACTCACCAGCGGGAACAGTTGTTGGAACCGTTTACGGAACGGATCTCGATCGTGAAGCGAGGATAGCTTCACTTCTGGCGGCCGATTCAAATCTGCGTTACAGCGCGGAGACTGGAAAGTTCTACAAGATTGTAACGACGACCGTAAACTGGACCACGGCTCGTAACACCGCCCTGACGACTGCTCTCAATGGCGTCAATGGCCAGTTGGTCACGATCCTATCGGCCACGGAGAACGCTCTCGTTGCTTCACTGTGGTCCATTGCCGGACAAGACCTGTGGATCGGTGCCACAGACCAGTCGATCGAAGGAACATGGCGATGGCAGAATGGATCAGCAGATGGCGATCCGTTCTGGATGGGGACTGCCAACGGATATCGCATCGACGATCGCTACACGAATTGGTTTAATCTTGACCCAAATGCACCGACGGCGGGCGATGACTATCTAAGGATCTCCAGCGACGGAACATGGAAAGACTGGACCGATGCGTCGTCGTATTCCTATGTAGTCGAATGGACTGCGGACGATGTTCTTGATGCCTCAAACGCACTGACATATTCCATCGCATCTCAAACCATCGCCGGCGCCTTCGCGATCAACAGTGACTCCGGTGTCATCACGGTGGCGGACGGCACAAAGCTGGACTTTGAAACACAGGCTTCGCATTCAGTTACCGTTCGAATCACGGACGGCAGCGGAGCAACTTACGACAAAGCATTTACCGTCGCGATCAACAATCTCACGGAGAACACTTCGACTCCGACTGATCTTTCCACTGGCATCAATCTCAACACCGACGGAGGCAACAACGCGTACCTGAGAAGCACCAGCGGCGGTAGTGTCTTCGGCGGACTGACTGCCATGACGCTGGAAGTTCAGTACACGATGAAGACTCCGGCTTCAGTGACGAACCCGTTGATTTCCTACGCATCCGCGTCAGGTTCAACCAATAACGAAGTAATGTTGACCGTCAACGCGAGCGGCAGGATCCAGTTCAGTCTGAACAACACGGATCTCATCACCACGGCCGCTTTCACTCAGCTTCTCGATGGGAAAGCCCACTCACTTGCCGTCACCTGGGATAACACAAACGGTGACGTCGTCTTCTTCATCGACGGCCAGATCGCAGAAACCAGTACAGGACTTAAAGTCGGGACCACTCTTGCAGGTGGTGGAACTCTGGTTCTTGGTCAGGACCAGGACTCTGTCGATGGGGGCTACGACAGCACTCAGCTCTTTTCCGGAACGCTGCATGATGTGCGAGTCTGGAATCGAGCGATCAGTTCGGAGCAAATCGCTCAGAACTACCAGCAAAAGCTTGGCGATACACCGACGGGACTCGTCGCTAACTGGCGGATGACGGGTCTGTCCGGCGGCACGACCGTCGTTGATTCCGTTGGAGGAATCAATCTCGCGGTGGCCAACATCACAGGCGGTGGTTGGACGACCAGCACACTCACCGCTTCACTGTCCGTTTCGGAAAACGCCATCGTCGGGACCAGCGTTGGTTCAGTCGTCGTCACCGAAGCGATGAACACTCGTGACATCGTCGCGGATGGATTGTTTCGTGAAGGAACCAATCCCGGCGGCTTTGCTAACTATACGAGTGGTCAATCAATCGGAAACTGGACCGTGCAGAGCGGAGATGTCGATCTCATTGGCACTCATTGGTCGACATCGCCTCTTGGTGGACGCAGTATCGATCTGAATGGGAACAATCCTGGAGCAATATCGCAAATACTGTCGACTGTTGCAGGGCGGCAGTATCAGGTCATGTTTAATGCATCCGGGAACTTTGGTAACGGCGATGCAATCAAGGACGTCCGAGTCAGCGCCGGAGGGACGAGTCAGGACTTTTCGCTGGCTCAACCTGCCGGCTGGTCGACATCCAACATGTTGTTTTCCGGTCGGTCGATGATCTTCACCGCCACGGGTAGCAGTTCCACGCTCGCCTTCCAGTCGCTCGACACTGGTGGAGCCGGCGCAGTCATCGCCGATGTTCGTGTGATCGAGATTCCTGCCGCTGTTCAACGAATTCTGAACAACGATTCAACGCTGTCCTACGACGCGGCGACGGGTAAGTTCTATCGGTTTGTCAGTACGATCACGCAGCCGTTGGATGCAATTAATGCGGCCACTTCTTCGACGCTTAACGGGGTCAACGGACAGCTGGCGACCATCCGTTCCGCTTATGAAAATGAATTGATTCGAGCATTTGCCCAGCAGGTGGGGGGCGATGTTTTGCTCGGCTGTCGAGACGCCACGACCGAGGGCAATTGGCGATTCCTGAACGGAGCCACGGAAAGCGAGCAATTCTCGACTGGTTCAACGCCACGACCTGGCTACTTCACCAATTGGAGAGCCGGTGAGCCGAACGGCTCGACTTCGGAAAATCAACTTGCAATCCGTCCGGACGGAGAATGGCAAGACGTGCCTGACAATCAATCGCGTGCGTACGCGATCGAATGGGACGCCAGCGAAGTTCTGTCCAACTACACATATTCGCTGACAAGCAACCCAAGCGGCGCCTTTGCCATCAACAGCAATACCGGCGAAATCACCGTCAGCAACTCGACGCCGCTGAACGAGGTCACGACGAGCCCAACCGTCACTGTTCAGGTGACGGATGCGGCTGGCAATACGTATTCTGAAGTCATGACGATCTCGGTCACGCCCGTTAACGACAACACGCCGGTTATCACCAGCAATGGTGGAGGTGCCACCGCGTCGATCAACGTGGCTGAAGGCGCCACCGCTGTCACATCAATCACGGCCACGGACACCGATGTTCCGGCACAGACACTGACATACTCGATCGTGGGTGGTGCCGATTCGTCGCTGTTTTCCATCAGCAGCACGACGGGTGCACTCGGCTTTATCAGCGGACGCAATTTCGAATCGCCCGCCGATGCTGGAGCGAACAACGTTTACGACATCATCGTGCGAGTCGACGACGGGACATTCTGGGACGATCAATCGATCGCCGTCACGATCACGAACGTCAATGAAGCTCCTGGCGGCACAAACGCCACGCTGACGACAAACGAAGATTCCAACTACGTCCTCGGAACTTCGGACTTCGGATTCATCGATCCCGATGCGGGCGATTCGCTGGGAACTGTTCGTATCGACACATTGCCCGCTGCGGGAACGTTGACACTCACTGGCAGCGGTGTGGTGACATCCGGGCAAGTCATCACCGTTGCCGACATCAACGCGGGTAAACTGATTTATGCTCCAGCGGCAAACGCCAATGGCAACAGCTACACGACATTCAACTTCAGCGTCCGCGATGTTGGCGGACTCTTCGATACGACGCCAAACACACTGACGTTCAATGTCTCGCCAGTGAACGACGCGCCGGTGCTTGGTTACACGGGGCTGATTGGACTGGCGGCGACCAACGAAGACACGACGTCCTCCGCCACACTGGTCAGTGACATTCTGCTGACCGCCATTCGTTCTGACGTCGACAGCTCCGCCCTGAGCGGACTCGCGGTCAATTCTGTTTCCGCGAACGGCACCTTTCAGTATTCGACGGACGGATCGACGTGGACGAACTTTGGAGCAGTCAGCAGTTCCAATGCCCTGCTGCTGACAAGCACGTCACGAGTTCGCTTTGTTCCGAATGGTAGCAACGGCGAATCGGCCACCTTTGATTTCCGAGCCTGGGACCAGACCACCGGAACTGCATCAATCAACGGCACACCGGGTTACGCCAATCCCGGCAGCGGCGGCGGCACGACTGCCTACAGCACCGCAACGGAAACCGTTTCGATCACTGTCACGGGAGTGAATGATACACCGATTGTGACCGCTCCGGCAGGACCGTTGAGCGTGACTGAGGACACGTGGCTCGGCATCGATGGAGCCGGATTCAGTTTCTCCGATGTCGATGCAGGCTCCGGAATCCTGCAGATGACGCTGCACGTGACTCAGGGCTACATCACGGTTGGG
>CANHVD010000470.1 GCA_947463775.1 Planctomycetaceae bacterium
AGCCCGTGATCAGCAGTCGCTGCTTGTTCAGGCAGTGTTGCCAAACGGATTGACGGTTGATGTCACAGAGCAGGCAACAATCGCGATTGAGAATGAAGGTTTTGTTCGCCGCGATGGGATGAAGTTTTTCCCGGTCGCCGATGGGGCAACAAAAGTCACCGTCACTTACGGTGGGCATTCCGTCGAGGTGCCTGTTACCGTGGCGAATTGCAAAGTGGATCCTCCGATCAGCTTCCGCCAGGACGTAATGCCTGTGTGGATGAAGACCAGCTGCAACAACGGAAGCTGCCACGGAGCCGCTCGCGGTAAAGACGGCTTCCGCCTGTCGCTCTTTGGCTTCGATCCAGAAGGTGACCATTACAGACTTACACGAGAAGTTCCTGGTCGACGCCTGAACCTGGCGTTGCCTGCGGAAAGCCTTCTGATGGAAAAGTGTGACGGCAGTGTGCCTCATACCGGTGGCAAGCGATTTGAAAAGGGCAGTGAGCACTACAACACGGTTCTGCGATGGTTGGAAGCAGGAGCACCGAATGATCCGGGTCCGGTTCCCTCCGTGGTTTCTTTGGAACTCTATCCAAAGAATGCTGTAATGGATGGTGAAGGCGCGACTCAACGACTCACCGTGCGAGCGAAGTACTCAGACGGCACTGACCGTGACGTAACAACCCTGGCGTTTTTCAGCTCCAACAACGAAACCAGTGCCGAGATTGCTCAGACTGGCAATGTGACCGCTCATGCTCGGGGCGAAGCCTTTATCATGGCTCGCTTTGAAACCCACACTGTCGGATCGCAGTTCATCGTTCTGCCAAAAGGCCTTCAGTACGAAGACCCGAAGACTCCGGAATTCAATTACATCGACACTCTGAATCATGCCAAGCTTCGAAAGTTGCGAATCATTCCCTCAGAAGTTTGCAGCGATGAAGAATTCATGCGTCGTGTTTTCGTGGACATTACAGGAACGATGCCGACGGTTGAAGATCACGATTTGTTCGTAGCGGATACTGATCCTGCCAAGCGTGAAAAATTGGTCGATCAGCTTTTGCAGCGTAAAGAGTTCGTTGATATTTGGGTGATGAAATGGGCCGAATTGCTTCAGGTCCGCACGATCGCAAATCGAGTTGAAAAGAAGCCAATGCTGGCTTACTACAACTGGTTGAAGGAAAAGATCGCCAGCAATACACCGACCGACAAAATGGTTCAGGAGATTCTGGGGTCTCGTGGTGGTTCGTTCGCAAGTCCGGCCACGAACTACTACCAGACAGAAACCGAAACGCTGAAGACCGCAGAGAATGTCGCTCAGGTCTTCATGGGCATGCGAATTCAGTGTGCTCAGTGCCACAATCATCCGTTCGACCGATGGACGATGGATGACTACTACGGCTTCGCTGCGTTCTTCTCGCAGATTGGTCGTAAGCAGGGCGAAGATCCTCGCGAAACCATCATCTTCAATTCTGGTGGGGGCGAAGTGACTCACCTTGTCGGCGGTCGCGTGATGAAGCCGAAGTTCCTCGGCGGTGCTGAACCTGATTTGGTCGGTAAGGATCGTCGTGAAGTTCTGGCTCAATGGCTGGCTTCTTCAGAGAATCCTTACTTCGCCAAGAACCTCGCCAACATCGTATGGTCTCACTTCTTTGGTCGCGGAATCATTAATGAAGTGGATGATGTTCGCATCAGTAATCCAGCGGTGAACCCAGAACTGTTGGACGAACTGGGCAAGAAGTTCACCGAATACAATTATGACTTCCGAAAGCTTGTGCGGGACATCTGTACGTCTCGTACTTATCAGCTCTCAACAAAGACCAATGAAACGAACGCGTCGGATCACCGCAATTTCGCTCACTCCGAGCTGCGTCGAATTCGTGCGGAAGTCATGCTTGACTGTATCAGCATTGTCACAACGACTCAGGACAAGTTCCCAGGGCTGCCAGTTGGTGCACGAGCCGTCCAGATTGCTGACGGTAACACAGCAACCTACTTCCTGACGACATTCGGTCGAGCGAAGCGGGAAACGGTTTGCTCATGCGAAGTCAAAATGGAGCCAAACTTGTCTCAGGCTCTGCATCTGATCAATGGGGACACGACCAACTCAAAGATTCAGCAAGGTGGCTTGATTCCGGTTCGTCTGAAAGAAGGCAAGGCTCCGGCGGATATCATCACTGAGCTGTACCTGCGATGTTTTTCTCGACGACCAACTGAGCAGGAGCTAGCATCTCTGGTCGCTCTAGTGGCCGAGCAGCAAAACTCTCAGGAGTCTTTGGAAGACGTGTTTTGGTCAATGTTGAATTCTCGGGAGTTCCTGTTCAACCACTAGTTTTTACCAAATCCCCGTGATCATCAAAGGCGGAACATTGTTCCGCCTTTGTTTGCTGTCTTCGGGCCGGTTATAGGGATTGATCGCTCTGGTGAATCCCGCTTGCTCAGGATGGGTAAGAAATGTGGTGTGCGGGCTCTGTGAAGTCTTTTGTGGTGTGGCAGATTTTGCCGAAACTATGACACTGTCGTAATTCTGCGGCATTGATTTGGTGCATGGGAGTTTGAAACGATGAAGCGATTATCCTCATTGTCGGCTGGCATCACGTTGCTGGCTCTGCACTTTGCCTCCGGCACTGTTGTTGGTCAGGAGAAGATCAACTTCGAGGACCACGTTAAACCGATCCTGCGTGACAAATGCCTTTCCTGTCACAATACCAATAAGAAAAGCTCCGACCTGGACCTGTCGTCGTACTCTTCTCTGATGCAGGGTGGAGCGTCCGGAGCTTCGATTCAGCCGGGCGATTCGGGTGCCAGCTACATGTATAGCCTGATGTCGCATCAGAGCGAACCGTTCATGCCACCGAACGCCGACAAGCTGCCCGATGAGACTTTGGAGATTGTTCGCAAGTGGATCGAAGGCGGCGCTCCGGAAACAGCATCCAGCAAAGTGATGCTTCCAAAGAAGAATAACGCAGCGCTGACCGTGGATGTTTCCGCCGGGGCTCGCCCGGAAGGTCCTGCTCCGATGCCGGACGTCCTCAATCTGGAGCCAGTGGTTCGGACGGCCGCAACGACTGCGGTGTCAGCGATCGCTACAAACCCATGGTCGAAGCTGGTGGCCGTTGCGGGTCAGAAGCAAGTGGTGCTCTACCATACAGAAACGCTCGAACAACTGGGCGTTTTGCCCTTCCCGGAAGGTCGTCCGCGAGTTCTCAAGTTCAGCCGCAACGGCGGACTTCTGCTTGCGGGTGGTGGTCGAGGTGCTTCGAAGGGTCTCTGTGTTGTATGGGATATCCGCACGGGCGAACGAGTCATGACGGTCGGCGATGAACTCGACGAAGTCCTGGCTGCCGACATCAGTGCTGATCAGACTCTTGTCGCCTTGGGCGGTCCTCAGAAAGTTGTGCGTGTCTACAGCACGGCCACTGGTGAATTGGCTTACGAATGCAAGAAGCACACGGACTGGATTTATTCTCTTGAGTTCAGCCCGGATGGCGTGCTGCTGGCCACTGCCGATCGAAGTGGTGGACTGCTCGTTTGGGAAGCTCAGACGGGCCGTGAATATTTGACGTTGAATGGTCATACGGGAGCCGTCAACTCGGTTTCCTGGCGTATCGATGGAAACGTTTTGGCGTCAGCCAGCGAAGATACCACCGTTCGTTTGTGGGAGATGGAAAATGGCGGTCAGATCAAGTCATGGGCGGCTCATGCTGGCGGAGCATTCTCTGTGGAGTACTGCCGCGACGGACGTTTGGCGACATCGGGTCGCGATCGGATCGCCAAGCTTTGGGACGGTAACGGCGGAGCCCTGCTGAGCTTCGAAGCATTCAACGATCTTGCTCTTGAGGCCACTCATTGCGATGAAACAAACCGAGTTATCGCGGGCGACTACACGGGCGAAGTTCGAGTTTGGAACGCAGCGGACGGGGCTCGAATTGGTCAGTTGAGCACGAATCCCCCGACTCTCGAAGAACGCATCGCACAGGCACCGACTGTCGTTACGGCTGCGACAGAGAAAGTCGCTGCGGCGACTGCAGTTCATCAAGGGGCTGTTGCGACTCAGGCTGAGTTAAAGACCAAGCTTGATGCTGCGAATGTTGCTTATGCAGCAAGCCAGAAGAAGCTGGAAGATCAGAAAGCTCTGGTTGTTGCTGAAGAACA
Source organism: Planctomycetaceae bacterium (assembly GCA_947463775.1). Lineage (GTDB taxonomy): Bacteria > Planctomycetota > Planctomycetia > Planctomycetales > Planctomycetaceae > SXXK01. The sequence continues at coordinate 4,135 of CANHVD010000470.1, forward strand.
AAAGCTGGTCGCTGAGCAAGCGAAGGAAAAGAATCTGCCAGTCACAATTGCGGCTTTGCAGAAAGCAATTCCGGAACTCAAAGCTGCTACAGAGAAGTCAGCTGCAGCATCAGAAATGATGCAGGCTGACGAAGAACTAAAGAAGGTCGTTGAGCAGTTGAAGGCTCAGGTGGTTGCTCGAGAAACTGAACTCAAGACGACAGAAACCGACTTGGCGACAGCAAAGGCCAACGTGGTCAGTGTTGCTGCCAACATCGAAGTTCAGAAGAAGCAGGTTCCTGTTGATGAAGCTGCAATTGTCACGGCTAAAGGTGTGCTGGATGCAGTCACAGCGGCACACAACACCGCGATCCAGACCACAGCAAGCAAGGAGCAGCTTGTCGCCGCTGCTCAGAGAGAACTGCAGCGAGCAAATGAGTTGGTGCCACGTCTCCAGCATTACATTGCTCTGCGTGACGAACTGAATGCTCTGGATGCAGCAAAGAAAAAGCGAGACGAAGTCCAACTGGCGTCGTTGCAGGTGCAGGCGGCTTTGCAGGAAAAGCAGACCTTGATGGCAACTGCTCAAAAGACGATGCAGGAAGCTCAGGCTGCTGTCACCTCAAGTGACCAGAAGATGAAAGATCTGACGGTTGCGATGACCACCATGGAACAACAAAAGGTGGCCAAGCAGGACGTGATGACCAAGACACAAACAGCGTCGCCAATGGTGAAGGCGGCATTGGAACAGGTCAAAGCCGCTCTGGCTGTCCTGCCAGACAACGCTGAGATCAAGGCGTCGGCCGATGGGCTCGCCGCTACTGCGGAGCGTCAGGACAAGTCGATCGTTGCAATGACCGAAGAAATCGCCGTGATGGACAAGCAGATGACGGCTTCAAAGGCGGACCTCGATGCCACTGCGAAACTCAACACGGACTCCAAAACAGCAATGCAGACAGCGGACCAGATGATGAAGACTCTGGCTGCGGAAGCTGCGCCAATCGAAGCTCAACTGGCTGCAGCGAATGCAGAACTGGCGACAGCTGAGCAGGCAGTTCAGGCTGCCGCAACTGTCGTCGAGACGCGTCGGCAGGTGCTGCGACCTCAGTTG
>CANHVD010000471.1 GCA_947463775.1 Planctomycetaceae bacterium
GCCTGCCACCAGATCATTCCCAGCGCCGCAGCCGCTGCAAGTCCCGCCCAGATCAAGCCTTGTTTCCATCGCATCTTTGGCCCGACCAGACGATGCATCCAGTACAGCCAACCGCCAACCATCGGCGTGATGATATGAGCCCAGTAAACAGCGCTGCGAGCAGCCGGGCTCTTCAGATCAATCAATCCTTCAATCCGCAGCAACAGAAAACCGGAAATCAACACGACGATACAGACCGCGAACAACGCATAGCCGATCATCACGGTGCGGCGAATCTTGCGATCCTTGGTGTTCAGCATGTGAATCACACCAAACACAAGAAACGGCACAACAATCAGCAGTCCCAGCACGCTGTGCAGCAGAAACATCCACGAATAGAACAGATCCTCATAAGTCTGCGACGTCCACCACTGCAGAAACGTCACGCCGCCCAGATAGGCACTGTTCGCACCGATCAATGCCAAGAGCGCGAGCACGACGTTGAACACGATGCGAAGCTTCGGCCCGATCGCTTTGCGAACGACTCTCTTTGGTGCGGAACTTCCCAAGACTGCAGAACTGGCTGCTATGCCTTCCGGAGCAGAATTGCCTGATGAAGAAGTTGGGTCCGTCATGACGAATGACCTCGTGATCCAATAACGCGAGAAAGTGATGGTGAGGCAGTGGGAGTGACTTTGGTACAGTCGACGACTGGCACTCGTCCGCAAGTCATTCTGAAACAGCTTGAATCTCGGTCAAAGAGGTTGGCTGTTTCGTTTTAACAAAGCCATCCTGCTGGCGAGAAACTCGCAGCGACATCTCATACCTGCTGCCGGACTCAAAAAGATTACGTCCGCCACGGTACACAGAATAATCAGGTAACACAGTCGTCGCATATCAGCACGACGGGAACAGTACCTCGTGATTCAACGAGAAATATCTCCCGTTAAATCGAACGCCACTTGATCCCTGAACCGACCTCTGTCGACGCAGTGGCACCTGAATCAGACACATTCCGGAGGCACATCAATCTGCGGAGGAAAGCCACGAGCGGCGTGAGAACTGCTCACTCGCACAAAAGCGTTTTTGTCATCCGCGGTTTCAATCGCCAACCGAAAGCCGGCAATCGCGTTCTCTGAACTGCGGACACTTCCAATGGGAGTTGCCGGTGGAACCAGCGGTGAACTCGGTGCGGATCGACACTCGGGGCCCGAACAGGGAACTCGGGACTTCTGTTCATCGCGATCAGTTTGCTTGCTCGTCCGCTGCGAATTAGCGACGGTTGGAGAAGACGTGCGAGTATGCAGGTAATCACCGCACGATCCCATCGCCTGATCAGAGGCCGCGAGCAGCAAAGCGACCACAAGGGCGATTCGGCCGATCAGGAAACTCCAACCCCCGAAAGGCCCCGAGCGCAGACGTCCCGTTGGTTCACCAGCATATGCACGGCAAACAGAATGTTCGGGAGAGTTGGTGATCTGCAAAACGGGCATTGATCAACCTGTTCAGGATTTGGCGATGACAACTGTATCGTACGTCAGTCAAAAGGAATTTCGCCAGCAGATTTAGACGGTTCCGTGGATTTCTTTGCCATGCTCGGCGTGCTGGGCAGAGAAGCTTCGATACGACGCTCATTCCCGTCGACGGAGCGACGGGTGTACGGTACGCCCGTCGCTCCGTCGACGGGACTATCACGCCAGCTCTCTCCCAACGAAAAAACGCTCTGGATCTTCTCGAAACCAGAGCGTTCTCAATGACTTTCGTCGCGACCTTAACTCGCCGCAGTCGTCAAAACGGTCAGACAGCCGCAGGAGCGAATTCGCGGATATCCGTCACATGGCCTTTGATCGCGGCAGCAGCCACCATGGCAGGGCTCATCAGCAGAGTTCTCCCCGTCGGGCTTCCCTGACGTCCCTTAAAGTTACGATTGCTGGAGGACGCACAGACTTCGCGACCTTTCAGCTTGTCCGGGTTCATCGCGAGACACATTGAGCAGCCCGCTTCACGCCATTCGAAACCGGCCGCCTCGAAGATCAGGTGCAACCCTTCGGCCATCGCCTGCTTGCGAACCAACTGCGATCCCGGCACCACGATGGCTTTCACGGTCGGAGAGACATGGTGGCCCTTCACAACGCGAGCCGCCTCACGCAAATCGGACATGCGCGAATTCGTGCACGAACCGATAAATGCTACATCGATCTTCGTGCCGCTGATCGGCTGACCTTCCTGCAGGCCCATAAACTCAAGAGCTTCCTTGATCAATCGCTGCTCTTCTGCGGCCACTTCGCTGACCTTTGGCAGAGGCTGGCTGACGCCGACAGACTGAGCTGGTGTGATGCCCCAGGTGACCGTCGGCTCAATATCAGCCGCATTGAATGTCACAACATCATCGAACTCAGCGTCTGGACCGGACGCAAGACTCAACCACCACGCGGCCGCTCGATCAAAATCCGCGTCCTTTGGAGAGAATGGTCGGCCCTTCAGATAGTCCACAGTCTTCTGGTCAGGATTAATGTATCCACAACGAGCACCACCTTCGATGCTCATATTGCAGACTGTCATGCGTTCTTCCATCGACATCGCGTCGAAGGTCGAACCGGCAAACTCATAGGCATGCCCAACGCCGCCCTGAACGCCCAACTTCTGAATGATGAACAGGATCACGTCCTTGGCATAAACGCCCGGTCGCAGTTCGCCATTCACGACAACTCTTCTAACTTTCGGACGATTCAGGAACATCGTCTGAGTCGCCAGGACTTCAGCAACATTGCTGGTACCAATCCCAATCGCGATGCTTCCGAAGGCTCCGTGAGTACTGGTGTGGCTGTCGCCGCAGACAATCGTCATACCAGGCTGAGTCAATCCTTGTTCAGGACCAACGACATGCACGATGCCTTGGCGGTCGTCTTTCAGGTCGAGCAGCGTGACGCCGAAATCTTTGCAGTTCTTTTCGATCGCCGACATCATCTGCTCGGCGAGATCATCCAGGAACGGGCGAGCCTGATTGGCGGTCGGAACAATATGGTCGACAGTCGCGATCGTGCGTTCCGGGAAGGCCACCTTCAGCTTCCGGTCGCGCAGAATCTCAAACGCCTGTGGACTGGTGACTTCATGAATCAGGTGCAGCCCAATAAACAGTTGCGTCTGGCCTCCAGGCAGATCCTGAACGGTATGAAGATCCCAGACTTTGTTGAACAGATTTCGCTTGTCGGACATTGAAACGATTCGTCACTGAAGAATTCTTGGCGATAAAGGACCCACGTAGAGCCTCGCATTGTAGCGACATTCCTGGGCCGAGTCAGCGATTTCGACAACGAAGAATCTCACTTTCAGCCTGTGAGATTCCGCAATCCCGGCAGATTCCGGACTTTCCAGCCCTAATTCTCGAATCCGATCCCTCAGTCGCGCTACCGATAATCGCGTTTGCTAAATTCACGGCTTACGCACTTCTGCTTCGTATTAATAAAGGGGGGGCCTTGGTTTCATGGAGATTTGGGTTGATGCCGACGCCTGCCCGGTGGAAGCCAAGGAGGTGTTGTACAAAGTTACCAAACGCCTGCAGATTCGAATGACTCTCGTAGCCAATCAGATGATGTGGATTCCGAAATCGGATCTGATCAGCTTCGAACTGGTCGGTGCAGGAGCCGACATCGCGGATCGCCGAATTGTAGAACTGCTGAATGCCGGAGATCTGGTCATCTCCGCCGACATCCCACTGGCCGCCGCCGCTGTGGCCAAGGGAGCGACAGTCCTGGATCCTCGTGGTGAAGTCCTGGACGCAGAGAATGTCGGCTCACGCCTGGCCGCGCGCAATTTGATGGATGAGCTTCGCGGATCAGGACTCGAGACCGGGGGGCCCGCTGCTTACAGTGCCAGAAATAAGCAGGACTTCTCCAATCAACTCGATCGCCTTCTAACCAGACTCACGGCTGCTCAGAAACGCCGACCCGGGCTGTGACTCTGTCGCCGGTCGAGACAGCCGATCAATACATCGGAAATACGCACAAATCGCTTCAGCCAAGTTCTTAGCTGGACAGCGCCATGTTTCCCCCTCTCCCCCGATTTTTTGCGGATGCAGCTGGGGTGTCACATGGCAGCGTTCGTGCAAAAAATTGGGGGAGAGGGGACATCATGAACAAAACGCGCAACTTCAAAACTTACGCGTCGGGTTGTGATTTCCGGAACTTATTTCGGCACTGGTCCTTAGCGGCCCAATGCATGGGCCTTGTTGTTGTTGTTGCGGACTGTGAATTGCGAATAGCGAAATCGCAACTTCAAGTTACTTCGCGATCTTGTACAGAGTCGTATCGGTTCGCAGATACATCGCGCCATCGGCGAAGGCTGGAGTCGCGAAGCTTCGCCCTGGGACTTCGTTCTGGCCGAGTGCCTCGAATTTGACGCCCGTCTTGACCCACGTCGCAACTCCGGCTTCATTCAGAAACAGAACACGACCGTTCGCCAGAACCGGCGACGCCGAAAAGTTTCCTCCCAACCGTTCCATCCAGTGACGCTCACCGGTCTTTGCATCGACACAGGAAGCGATCCCATTGTCTGCGACGAAATAGAGCTCATCACCCACAAGCAACGGCGACGGCGTGCTTGGAGCTCCTCGATTGATGCGCCACGCCACATGCGTGTCGGTGATATCTCCGGTGCCGCCCAGGCGGACCGCCATAAGTTCAGGGTTGTCGTAATCATGATTATAGAAAACCAGTCCGTGCCCAATGGCGGGTTGAGGCACCACCGACCAGCCTGGCGCACGCACTTTGCAGATTTCAGTTCCTGTCTCCAGATCGTAAACCGCGAGATGATCTGGTCCCGGTGCGAAGACCTGCGCTTTGCCGTCGACAACAGCGACAGCCGCCGTTACGAAGGAGTGGGTCAGGCGAGCAGGGACGGAACGCGGAGTTCGCCAGGCGATTTTCCCGGTCTCGGCATCGACTGCTGCCACGAAAGGATCGGAGGTCCCGTCACAGGAGACAACAAGTTTGCCATTCATCAGAACCGGGGAGCCACCACTGCCGTGCAGAGGATTGTATTGCAACTCATTGTTTAACCATTCGATGCTGCCATCCTGCGCGGCCAGCCGAGCCATTCCGAGAGCACCAAAATGCACAAAGACGCTGCCGTCATGGATAATCGGCGTCGGGCTGGCATGACTGTTCTTCGTATGAATCGATGGGACAGATTCCACTCGCCGAACTTCACGATCCCAAATTGTCTGCC
>CANHVD010000472.1 GCA_947463775.1 Planctomycetaceae bacterium
GAATTGGTCGAACGGTTTCGAAGACGATGGCCGCTGGTCCATGTGCTCTACATGAGCGGCTATACGGGAGATGCTGTGATTCGTTACGGGGTCGAGACCGCTGCAGATGCGTTTATGCAGAAACCCTTCACGCCTCTTGCTCTGGCACGGAAAATTCGTCAGACGCTGGATCGCCGCGGATAGACCGCTGAAGAAACAAAGGATCGGCAGCCTGGCACGTATTGCCCCTGTTGTTTCGCAGCGCGGCAACCCGACGATCAGGCGCGAAGAAAAAAGCTGGGGCTCAGTAATCCAGCCCAAGCCTCTTCATCTTGTTGTAAATGGACTTCTCACTGATTCCAAGTTCTCTCGCCGCACGCGCCTTGTTTCCTCCGACAGAACGCAGCGTCTGCTCAACCGCCATCTTTTCAACATCATCAAGCGTCATTCCAGCCAGTGAATTGTCAGGCGAATTATCAGCGGCAGCAGGGACCTCGTTCCGTATTGGCAATGCGGCCACTGAATAATTTGAGAGACGAACATCTTCCCGAGTCAGCACGGAGCCTTCAGCAAAGGCCACGGCGCGCTCCAGAACATTCTCCAGCTCCCGAATGTTTCCGGGCCACGAATGGCTCAGAATACTGTCGAGAAATTCGTCTGAGGCTTCGACGTCTGATCTTCCATAACGCGAAGCCAGTCGCCGCAGCGATGATTCAACAATGCTGACGATTTCCTGTTTTCTTTCACGCAGCGGAGGCAACTTGACACTGAGAACATCCAGCCGAAAAAAGAGATCTTCTCTGAACAGCTTTTCACGGCATAACGACAGGAGATCACGGTGCGTTGCGGCAATGACCCGACAATCGACTTTGTAAGGAATGTTGCTTCCGATCCGAAACGCCGTTCTGTCCTGCAGAAACGTGAGTAGCTTTGGCTGAAGCTCGAGTGGTAAGTCACCGATCTCGTCCAGAAACAGAGTTCCGCCATCAGCAAGTTCAGCGCGCCCCGCTCGATCTTCGACTGCCCCTGTGAATGACCCTTTTTTGTGACCAAAAAGTTCACATTCAATCAGATCTCTTGGAAGCGATGCACAATTCACACTGACAAGCGGCTTACCGGCCCGCGGGCTGTTCTCGTGAATGAACTTTGCCGCCATCGATTTTCCGGTGCCAGTCTCTCCCGTAAGCAGGACAGTTGCATCAAGCGGAGCGATCCGCAGCAGATCCGCGCGCCAGCTCCCGGAGAGCACTGGTGCCGTTTCCACTGAAGCTACACCGACTTTACGTCCCGCGGTGAGGTGAGTTGCAGACGAAGGAAGGTCAGGACCGCAGTATCGCGCCAAGGATTCAGCCAGTGACGTGAAGTCGACCGGCTTTCGAAGATAGTCGCAGGCTCCCAGTTTCATCACCGCGACAGCGTCGTCCAGATCACCAGCCCCGGAAACCACAATAAAGCGAAGTGAAGGGAATCGTTTCCGAAGCTCCGGGATTAGCTCCATACCGCCCATTCGCGGCATCTGCAGATCGATCAACGCCACCTTGACTGAAGCGTTAACCTTTTCAAGGGCTTCAAAGCCATCGGCGGCTTCAAGGGTCCGAAGCCCCAGCTTCTGGGCAAAACCCCGCATGAAGAGACGAGTCAACTCGTCGTCGTCCACGACAAGCATCGCCGGTAACCCTGCATCTGACATTTTTCTACCATCCTGCCTACAAACAATGGATTCAGCCCACACGACTCAGAAGCAGAGTGCTCCTTCATTTCCCCAGCGTAATCTCAGCTTTTCTTTTGCTCGCTCTGCAATCGGTTGCATGAGCCTCAATGTTGCTGGGGACACGGGACAATCTCATCAGGTCGCAGCTAAATCCGTGTTTCACCCACAAGACCTTACGTCATGAATGGCAATCAGACAATCGAGACCGACTCCATTGAGCTCAACTGGAGGATGAAATCGCCCCGTCGTCCGACATGTCAACTATCGACAAACGTCAAGGCTGAAAATAGTACTTGCGAGCACTGTATTTTGTGCCGTCATTAGTACAGGGAATTTCTGGAATTGCAGTTCCATTCCCGACAGCGTTCATTTTTTCTCCCCCTGGGACAAACCCTGACGAGGGACCAAAAGTCCCAAGGGAAACCGCCTCTTGCTGCTCGTAAAATCGAGCCTCTCAAAAAAACAAAAATCAATTGGCGCGGCCATTGCATTGCAAGACTGCGGATGGGGCAAACCGGCCCCACAGCAGGATTTTCCTCTCTGCGCATTTTGGGAAGTGAATAGTCAGGGCTGACCATTCATTTCATGACATTTGTCCTTCGAATCACAGGCTGATGAGTACGGCTTTCTCGCTGTCGAATCGCGTTGTGTCGGAGGGCATGAGTTCTCTAAGTGAATCAGGAAGCAGGATAAATCATGTTGTCAACAAGAAGTTTAATGCCACTCGCCCCAAAACGCAGCGATATCGATTTCCCTCGAAATCTCGCTGATACTGATTTCGTCTCTTTCCTGATTGAGAAAGCTCAGAGCCTTGGACTGGAGGTCAGTCTGAGAGATTCGCAGCCGAAGGCCGTCGAGATTGACGCGGAATCTGAGCACTGCGGTCGCTGCCTGGAAGTTGCTTCACGACTGAGCAGCCCACGAGACACTGCATCCGACCAGGAGATTGTTGATTGGTTTCGTGGACGCAGAAAGGCTGCTCGCACGGCCCTTTCAATCCTTAGCCTGCGAGAACGCCAGGTCGTGATACTGGTCGCTCACGGGTACTCCAACAAACGTGCCGCAGCCGTACTGCACGTCTCCGAGAAGACAGTTGAAAAGTATCGTGGGTCAGCTTGCAGAAAACTGCACGCTCAGACCTCAGCGGAACTGGCTTTGTTGATTTCTGCGGCTGATGTTCTGGTCGCCCCATCTGCGGCAGAGGAGTCCCGAGAATCGTCGTCCTCACGACGGTAAACGGATTTTCTCTTTTACGTCGGATTGAATGCAACTGGGTTTACTTGCGAGGCCGAACAACGTGGGCACGAATCAGGAACGCCTGTTCCAAAACGATTATTTGCTGCCAATTGGCAATTACATATCAGACCGGGAACTGGATTTTTCACAAAAGCTGAATTCAGTCGTTGGGACTATGAGTTGGCTGGATTTTGATTTGGCTCCCGCTGCGATTGTTGATTTGCAGTGGGCCTTGTCGGACATGCCGGACAGTAGAAACGAAACAGTTTCAGTGATGTTCGAGCCAGTCAGAACAGCCTCCTGATGTCGAGTAGGATTGTCCAATGATTAATGCTCCCTACGAAACTGAACTGCCGGAAACTGAGCTGCGGGAAGAGGTCGAACAGTGGGTCTCAGTCCACTGTCAAGGAATGCGTTTCACAGGCGACAACCTTGAAATGAAGACAGTGACCTCAGGTGCTGAACTTGCCCCGGTGCTTGTATCTCATCCCGCCCACACTGCTGTAACGCCAGGTTTTTCACCTGACAACAAAGAGTGGCCTGATGTTAAGAGTGCATGGTTAAACAAAGTCAGAGACAGGATACGGGTTGAGGCCAGCCTTTGCAGAGAATTCTCCGCGCGGAGGTTGAGTGAAAACGCCAAAAGGATCTATGCAGCCCGCGCTGCGGCTCTGGAGTTTGCATTCAAACTGCTGTCTGACACCAGCAATCCGATGGGTTACGTAGACAGTCCCGTTCCTGACCATCACGTCCATTCAGTCGAAAGAGGCATTCGATCTCGACGAAGTGAGACGCCGAATTTCGCTGAACTGTCCCTGGAGCCGCAGGGCGATTCAGCAGATTGACACCACGGGGCCGTGGCTTGCTGCTCTCCGCCCCTGACTAACATTGATTCACGATTTGAAATTCAAGAAACCCCTCAGGTCCCGAAGTCTTAATGGATGGATGAATTGGTGTCCCGTTTGAATTCGATTTGAAGTCACAGGCACCGTGAGTCCACTGCAGTACTTTTAATTCCAGCCGTTTCCGCTTCCGTGAGAGGATCCGTGATCCACAAACTGGTATTGCCTCTCAGGTATATACCGGCGGGAAATTACGAGAGAAGGTTCTATGGTTACTTCACAGTTGCACCGTCCACCGCGAAACCTCATGCCCGAAGAATTTGTTCTGACAGAAAGACGGAGACCTTTTACCGTGTTTCTGATCAAGAGCGATGAATCCGTCCGCTCAGAAATGACGGCCATACTTCAGACAGCCCAGATCGAGGTACGTGAGTACCTCACAGCGACTGAATTCTATCTCGACGAAAAGTACAACGTTCCTGGCGTTGTGCTCATCGATGCACGCATTCAGGGAATGCCTGTAGCGGAACTCATGACGCGGCTGCAGGAAGCCAATGCGGCCATCCAGGTCGTTGCCATTGCCAGTCATGCTCATGTTCCGGCGGGTATTCAACTTCTCCAGCAGGGAGCCAGCGATTTCATCTCCCGTCCGCTGGACAGCCATGAACTGATTTCTACGATCGCAAGAGCCTATTGCGTACACTATGACATCCCATCTTCGACGTTGTTCGACAGTACAGAAGACATTGCTGCCGGGCTCAGCAGGCTTACGGAACGTGAACGTCAGGTGCTTGACCTGCTGATCAAAGGGCAGTCGTCACGTGGAATCTCCGACCACCTTGGGATTCGCGTGAAGACCGTGGAAGCACACCGTTCAAGAGTTAACGACAAGATGCGAACGAGGGACGTCGCTCACTTGATTCGCATGTGCAATGCCTTGCCGGAAACTGAACTTGTCTGAATCCTTCGGACTGACATAGCCGGGCTATCTGTTAGCCCGGCTATATGTTTTTGGTGATCACATCCGGGCTGAAAATCAGCCCATTTCGGCTTGTTTACGCCCGAAAGTGCGAAAAAACAGGTTCGACTCTTTGCGGCATTCCAAGCGCCGCACAGCCAGCTTTCCGCGAGTGATTGGCAGGGTTTAGACTCCCCCATCACTGGGCCATCGTCTGAGCCGAAAGCCGCATCCAGACGCATTCATTGAATACTGGTTCGTTTCCGAAACAATCGTCCGCCACCGGACGCCCATCCAGACGATACGCGGCGATGACTCAGACTTTGTCACGCTGCAGAGTAACGCCAGGCGAACCGAGTCTGGTCGAGCCACTTCGGATCTTCTCCGCGCCTTGATGTGTGAGATCTCGCTCCGCACTTCAGAGCCATCCGCATTCGCGCAGGGCCCTTTGCCAAACGATCCTGCATTGGACTGAGGCC
>CANHVD010000473.1 GCA_947463775.1 Planctomycetaceae bacterium
GCGCTATCGTTTAACGGCAAGCCGCAGGCGACTGTTGCTCATTACGCCAACGCCTGCGGCTTGCCGTTAAACGAGACAATGCAAGGCATCTCGATGGCTATGTCAGCCCCGGAATCGGATCGCCGCGGTACACCTGATGCGGACGATTCACCTCATCGTGCCAGGCAACGGTTTGAGGCAGCCCGAGTGATTGATAGATCGTCGCGGCGAAATTCTCCGGAGTCTGCGGGTCGTATTCGGCGTACGCCCCGATCGAATCAGTCGCCCCGACAATTCGACCGCCCTGGACGCCACCACCGGCCAGGAAAATCGACTGCACATTGCCCCAGTGATCTCGACCGGCAGATTTGTAATGGCTCGGCAGCAATGAAACCTTCGGCGTTCGGCCGAACTCACCGGCCATCACAATCAGAGTATTCTCCAGCAGACCCGACTCATTCAAATCATCCAGCAGCGCGCTAAGGGCTCGATCGGTTGGCGGGAAGAGGTTGTCACGCAAATGTGGAAAAGCGTTGCCGTGAGTGTCCCAGGTTTCATCGTTGCCCAGATTGACCTGGACCAGATTTACTCCCGCTTCGACGAGTCGACGTGCCATCAGCAACGACCAGCCAAAAGAGTTTTTCCCGTAGCGATCCTGAACAGCGTCATCAGCACGCGTCACGTCGAGCGATTCACGGACCTTCGGATCGACCAGCAGCGAGATCGCTCCCTGTCGATAACGATCAAACTCTGTCGTGCTGGCTCCGGCTTCGAGGACACTGCATTGACGTTCCAGTTGTCCCAGTAGAGAAACTCGCTTATCCAGTTGAGGCCGAGTCATCCCGTGAGGAAGGTTGAGGCTGGGAGCTTCGAAGATGCGAGCATCTTTGTTGCCACGATCCTGATGGTCAAAACAATGCGTCGGAAACGCGCCGTACGACGTGGAGTGAAACGGGGATGCTTCAATGAACCATGGATTGCGATTGGCCCCCATGATTCCGGAAAACTGCCCCGGAAGTATACGTCCGGAATAGTGGACCAGCTGTTCAGGCAGCACGGCCGCCGTCGGAAGATTGTTACGAGGCGTTGTGACGCCACCGGCGATTGCAGCGATACTTGGCCAGTCCAAAGGGCGAGGCAGGCTGGGATTAAATCCCTGCGGCAGATCACTGCGCCCGGTGAGCATCATGTGATGACCGGCCGAATGGTCATTCGTGGTATGAGACAACGTGCGACAAACTGACCACAGATGACTTCGGAGTGCCAGGCCCGGAAGGTGTTCGCAGATCTGAAGTCCAGGAGTCTGAGTTGCGATCGGCTGGAACTCACCGCGGATCTCTGCCGGTGCATTTGGCTTCGGGTCGAAACTGTCATGCTGCGAAAGACCGCCCGACAGAAAAATATAGATGCACGCGCGAAACGGCGGTGACGAAGTCTGCGTACCAGTGGTCATGGCCTGCAGACCGGCCATATGATTCATGCCCAGGCCAAGTAGCCCAATGCTCCCCGCCTGGACAGCATGACGTCGCGCGATTCGTGGATGATGGCAAGGAAAGGAGTTGCTCGGCATCATCGGAAACTCCGGCAAGCTTGTGGACTCAGAGGGTGAATCATGTGTAAGGCGGGATCTAAAGCTTAGTCAGATTTTTGCGATATGACAGCCCCAAACCCGAGCCCAAAAGAGAATCTGGTCAATGTTCTCGTCGTGTGTGCAGAATTTTCGGGCTTCCAGAGAAAGGCCTACGGAGACACCTTAAACGTTCGCCCCGCCACATGGTTCTTGACCTCAGTCCCCACTGGAAACTGATACCTGAACGATGATTCGTCGAATTCCGGGTTAAGTTCAACGTCGGAAATCAGGATCTTGAAACCACTTGCGGAGTATTTGTCGAAACTGATGATCTCGGATGGGATCCAAACGCCGGGAGCGCACTCCGTGGAGATAATCTCTGTCGCATCAACCGAATCCTGAATAGGCCCAGGGCCTTTTATTGCTGTCCATGCCAGAGCGCCATTCCTGGAAGTATCAAACAGCACTGCGCGTCGCACGATCGACTTCACCTTCTTACCATCGACGAGATGCTCAGCATTGGGCACGCTGAAGATTAGTCCGATGAAGCCCGGGTCTTCAGAACAAAACGTGGACTGATAATTCGCCGCGAGTTCCTTCAGGTATTCGCCTCGGCGATGATAGCCAATCGACACTCGCTGTGATCCTGTCGCCGTGAGTTTTGGGCAGAAGTGCGGGAAGAAATAAAGCCCTGCGGTACCGCAATAGGAAGAAACGTCCCCGACTTGCTCTGCACGATTGGCAATCAGTCCATGCAGCCTGTCAAGCTGCCTCAGCAAAAGTGTCGGCTTGAGATTGGGCGGGATCTCTTTTGAGTTCAGGATTGTCTCTGGATCAATCGTAATGCCATTGAACGAGAAATAGCTCTCTCCGTCAAAACTACCGCCAATCGCCTCAAATCGCGGCTTCTCATCGCCAGTCTGCGACACTTCCAGCGCGTGAATGATGTAACGATTGGACGTGGCATCAAACAGCATTGTGCCGGTGACGGAATACGTGTTTCTGTCTTCGTGTGCTTGCTTAAATGCTTCGGCTCGCGACAGTTTCTGAGCGTCCTGAAAGCTGATCGGTTTTCGGTCAGCGTTGGGAGTCAGTCGCACATATTCGAACCGCCATCGATGCGAGTTAACAGCCTTCTGCTGCGCATCGATCGCATTGATGATTTCGACCGGCAGCTCTTCGGCAAACAGCGACGAATCAATTCGTGTCCACAATAGCATCGCAACAATGATTCGTTTGAACATGCTGATTTTCGCTGATTGAGCACAATGGAATTTGAAGGGCGTATCTTTATCGTGGTAGTGCGGCACTGTCCACCCGATTGCAACTATTGTTCGCAGCGGTGCGGGGCAAAGTGCGGCGCCTTCAGCGATCTCCCAGGAGATCGCTGAAATTACGTCAAAACAATGAACGAATCGAACTGCAAAGAGTTCTCCAGGGAGGTCGAACAATGTTGAATTCCTCGGTCATTCGTTTCTCGTGAAGTTGAATTCACGGTATCCTGCGGGTCCTCGGCGTTATGCCACAACCTGCCTTTGGAGCCTCTCCATGTCTGCCCTGTCGATATTCTCCCTGCCGATTGTGTGTCTTGTGGGTCTGTTGTTTCAGGACGCTCCTCGACCGGATCTTGTGAATTCGATCGAACAACAACGCGGCGGACGACATTGGATTGATCAGCCGACGGATCCTCCGAAGTCGCCGGAAGAATCCTTTAAGTGCTTTCAAATTGAACCCGGATACAAGATTGAACTGGTGGCGTGCGAACCGCTTGTGATGGATCCTGTTGCCATTGATTTTGATCACAAAGGAAGAATGTTCGTCGTTGAGTACGGCGACTATCCCGTTGGCCCGAAGGATCCGGAAGCCAAGGCGTTGTCGCAAGTCGTGCTGCTGGAAGACACCGATGCCGATGGCCGGATGGATAAGCGAACGGTTTACGCTCCGCATCTGAAGTTTTGCCACAGCCTAATGGCGTTTCGAGATGGCGTGCTGGCCTGCACGGAAACTCAGATCATGTATCTGGCCGATACCGATGGTGATAACGTTGCAGATGTGCGAGAAGTCTGGTTCGATGGATTTACACCGGCTCATCCACAAATGCAGATCGGGTGTCCTCGTTATGGTTTCGACAACTGGATTTATCTGACTTACGGCCACGGCAAAGTCCGGTGTACACGACCTGGATTTGAAACGGCGGAGCCCGTTGAGATTCCTCGTGTCGATTTCCGATTTCATCCGGACACGATGAAGTTCGAAGCCATCTCCGGGGCTGGTCAGTTCGGCAACACGATTGATAACTTCGGACATCGCTATTTCAGTTCGAATCGCAATCCAATCATGACTGACGTTCTGTCACTGGCTCAGGTGCAGCAGAATCCATTTGTGGGAGTAAGTGTCGGGCATACGGATGTCGGGCCGGCTGGTGAGAAGACTCGTGTGTATCCCATCGTGCCGATGAAGAGCAACTGGCTTTCGCACGCGGGAACTCATACTTCGGCCTGCGGAGTGACAGCCTATCGCGGCGGATTGTTCGGTCCCGAGTCCGACTACAGCGTTTTTGTTTGTGAGCCTGTCGGTCACCTGGTGACTCGCAACATCATCGAACCTATGGGCGGGACGGTGACATCTCGCCGAGCTCGCGAGACGGCCGACTTCCTGGCATCGACTGATACGTGGTTTCGTCCTGCGAGCCTGGCCACCGGGCCGGATGGGGCGTTGTATCTGGCCGACATGTATCGCTTGTGGGTCGAACATCCGAAGTTCGTACCGGATGATGTGGCAGCGAAGATGGACTGGCGAGCCGGCGACGACAAAGGTCGCATCTGGCGAATCGTGCCGGAGAAAGCTCCGGAAGTGAAGCCGTTTGTGCCTCCTACGACGACTGAAGATCTTGTCAAGTTGTTGCGCGATGGAAACGGCTGGCGACGTATGTTGGCTCAGCGTTTGCTGGTGGAAGGAAAGCAGACAGACGCGGCTGCGAAGCTTCGAGTTCTGCTGCCATCGGGCGTTCCGATCTCGCCGCTCAAAAGTGGGTCACCTGAGATGTTGCACGCCCTCTGGACCCTGGATGGGCTGGGGCAGCTCGAACCTTCTGATCTACAGCGTATAATACCCGGAGCTCTTTCCAACGCATGGGGTGTGTCATTCATTCGCGATTGCATTAAACTGGCTCACCTTCGGTTTCCTGACGACGAATCTCTACAAACTACGACAAGCCGGCTTAGTTCGTACAAGAACGGTGAAGTGCAGTTTCAGGCCATTTTGACGACGAGTTGGAGCAAGCGGCCTGATTTGGCGAAGACGTCAGTTCCGTCGAATCTTGATGACCCGTGGATTCAGCGAGCATGGCTGATCGCTGCCCCGGACATTGCCGCCGATGTTGCGGAGGTCGTTGTGCGTGAATCGCTGAAAGTTCCAACGACGGCAACTACGCGTGCCGAGTTTCTCAAGCAGCTCGCACTCAACGTCGCTGTGCGAGGCGATGTCGAACAATTGAAGAAGCTCGCGGCTGTCGTCGGTGAAAGTCCGGAATCGGGGTTGTGGTGGCAAACGGCGATCGTCATTGGCCTCGCCGATGGGTTACCTCGGGGCAAGAACGCGGAAATCCCAAAGAGCCTGGCTGCGTTTCTGCAGACGCC
>CANHVD010000474.1 GCA_947463775.1 Planctomycetaceae bacterium
CATAAGTTGATCGAGTCGCATCATCCGAAGGTGACCCCGCTGATTGTCGCCAAGATCGAAAAGACGGAAGCGATTGATGATCTGGAGAATATTCTCGACGCCACCGATGCCGTCATGGTGGCTCGCGGAGATCTGGGTGTCGAAGCGGAGATTAGTCGCGTCCCGATCCTGCAGAAGCGAATTATTCGCCGCTGTAACGAACTGCGTATTCCGGTGATTACCGCGACGCAGATGCTGGACAGCATGCAGTCGAATGAACTGCCGACACGTGCCGAAGTGACCGATGTGGCCAACGCGGTGCTGGATGGAACAGACGCGGTGATGCTCTCCGGCGAAACGGCCATCGGTGCTCATCCGACGCAATGTGTGCGAATGATGGATCGCATCGCGTCAGAAGCGGAAACACTGATTGAACCTGCAAATTTCAGCGACGTGCGCGACGATGAAACTCGCCGAGCACGCCCGATCACGGAAGCGGTGGCTCGGGGGACCATTGCGGCTGCCGAATATCTGCAGGCCGACCTGATGGTCGTCGCCACGGTCACGGGCAGAACCGCACTCGCGTTGTCTCGCATGAGAAGTAAAGTGCCGATTGTTGCATTCACCGATCAAGAAGATGTGGCTCGTCGCATGTGCCTGTACTGGGGTGTGACGCCGTTGCTGAATCGAGCAGTCCAGCAATCCGCTGATACTCTGCTGCAGTTCGTCATCAGTTGGGGGCAGAAGAATCAACTGCTGAAATCCGGCAGCAAACTGATCATCGTCGGGCACACCAACTGGCTTGGAGAAACTCACGACCTGATGATGGTGCATGTGGTGCCGTAGGTTTTAGTAACGTTGAAGCCGCAACCCGAGACGTTAGTCAGGGATTGCGATTTCTTCTTCAGCCGGTTCTTGTCTCCGAATCCCTCGTTCACGCCTTTTGAGGTTGCGCGTTTTGGTTAGGGCTGGAAGTCCGGCACATCCTCTGCCGGTGGCGTGAGCCACCGGACTGCAGAAACACCGCGATTCAGGCCTGAAGGGCCGACACATTCGCCCTTGTGTCGACCCTCCGGGCCTGAGATTCTTTATGTTGGAATACCGGTGGCTCACGCCACCGGCATTGGATTTGTCGACCCTCCGGGCCTGAGAATGCGCAACTTCAAAACTCATGCTTCGGGTTGTGATGGACTCCTTTGGCGTAGTGATGCACTCCTGTAGTCTTCTATGTTTCGCCCCGTTCGTGTCAGAGGACAGCATACGGATTGCGCCGGCTACTCTCTGAGCGACATGGTTTTAAACGCCGAGCGGGAGGCGACGCCCACGACACAAACCGTCCCCTTGGCGCGGCGGTAAACGAATCGATCTGCGGTCCCGCAGGCAGGATCTACAGCGATTGGGCTCTGAGCCCGAATACAACTTCACCTCACGGCGTTGCTTTACAGGGGCGACCTGGACTGTATCCTGCCCGCTCCTGCATTCTTCTCTGAGGTGACCATGAATTCACGCAACTCCCGCAACGGCTTGATTTTGTTCGCCGTTTACCTGCTCTTCTATGGCGGGTTCGTCTTTATCAATGCGTTCGATCCGGCCAGCATGGAGCGAACTCCGATTGCCGGGCTGAACCTCGCCGTGCTGTATGGGTTTGGCCTGATCATTGGGGCCGTTGTGCTGTCAGCGATCTACGGAGTTCTCTGCGGGGACGCTTCAGGCAATAGCTCTGGCTCAGACCAGCAGGAGCCAAAAGCGTGATTTACGAATCATCATTTCTCGCTGTCTCGATCTTTCTCGCCTTTGTGGGATTCACTTTGGGACTCAGCTTCTGGCTGGGTGGCAAAGCAAAATCATCAGAAGGCTACTTCGCGGCTCATGGTCAGATTCCCTGGTTCGTCAACGGCATTGCGTTCGCGGGAGATTATCTCTCAGCGGCCTCATTCCTTGGCATCTGCGGGATGATTGCATTCTACGGCTACGACGGATTTCTGTACTCGATTGGATATCTGGCTGGCTGGATCGTGGCGCTGTTCGTTGTCGCCGAACCAATGAAGCGACTGGGAAGATTCACGTTTGCGGATGCTCTGGATTCGCAGTTCAACTCCAAAGGCATCAAGCTGGCCGCCGGGATTAGTACGCTCGTCGTGAGCGTGTTTTATCTGATCCCGCAGATGGTCGGTGCGGGTGCTCTGGTGACACCGCTGCTGGGTTTTCCGCAATGGGTTGGTGTCGTGATGGTCGGCGCTGTTGTCATCCTGATCGTGGTCACAGCGGGGATGCTTTCCACCACTTGGGTGCAGTTCCTTAAAGGCGCGTTGCTGGTTGTTTTCAGTGCGATCCTGACATGGATGATTCTGCAACGCGGATTTAAGGTGGAGAAAGGCGGAAACGACGGGCATGAGTTTCAGACGTTCCGCATTACGACTGATGATCTGACCAACGGCGACGGCAAAGTTGGCAGCCTTGAAAACGTTGATGTGGTTCCGGCCGACAACGGCTGGGAAAAGTTCGACAAGAAGTACGTTCGGCTGCAGAGCCGAGAAACTCAGCTGGTCACCGTCTGGATGATGAAGGAGCTGACGGAGAAGGATGGCCCAAATCTCGAACTGACCGAAGTGCAGACGCTCTCCAGGTCAACAGATGGCACGATCTTCGTGAACGGCCAAAAGAAGGGCAAAAAGAAAGGCGAGCCAGAGTTGTTCGCGGTAGGGCACGTTGTCGAGCTGCCCGATGGGAAGACAGAAACGGGTCCGCTTTCGCCGATTGATTTCTTCAGAACTCTGCAGCAGAGCAAAGTTGTGCTGTGGCGAAACGAAAAGATTGTGCACGCCGATAAGACTGAGACCACCGTTTACTACCCGAAGATCACAACCGGTGCTGAAGTCCTGCGGCCGGGCGAACATCCCACGTTTAAAGGGATCCGCAGTGAGAAGCTTTTTGACAAGGTGAATTTCTTGTCGCTGATGCTGGCTCTTTTCTGTGGCACTGCATCGCTGCCACACATTCTGATTCGTTACTACACCGTGAAGGACGCCAGCAGTGCTCGCAAGAGCACCATCGTCGGCATCACCAGCATCGGTCTGTTTTACGTGTTGACGCTGTATCTTGGGTTGGGAGCAATGACCAGCGGAACTTTGGATGTCAGCGAAGAGAACATGGCGGCTCCGCTGTTGGCGAAGGGAATGAACACCTGGCTGTTCGCGGCGATTTCTGCCATTGCGTTCACCACAGTGTTGGGTACGGTCAGCGGTTTGATTCTGGCGGCCGCCGGTGCAGTCACTCACGACCTGCTGGGCAGTGCGTTTGGCGTTCAGATGACCGACACGGAGAAAGTTCGTGTTGCCAAGATGTCGTCTGTCGTTGTCGGAGCGATCGCGATCGTGTTGGGCATTCTGTTCCAGAAAATGAACCCGACGTTTTTGGTCGGCTGGGCCTTCAGCGTCGCGGCTTCTGCGAATCTGCCATCGCTGGTGATGATTCTGTTCTGGCCCAAGGTCACGAAGCAGGGAATCGTTGCAGCAATTGTCGTGGGCATGGTTTCGTCCATGACCTGGATTTTGCTGAGCGGTGAAGCCTACTCCAAGGTCTACGGCCTCGACGCCGCTGCCGCCATCGTGCCCTTCAGCCAGCCTGGGATTCTGACGATTCCTCTGGGCTTTTTGACGCTGGTCGTTGTGTCATTGTTCACAACAGGTCGACAGCAAACAGCCGCGTGAAGCCGCGCATGGCCGTAAAGCAGGATGTTTTGCCCGGGCTGGGGTTGTCCACAGATAAACGCAGATGAACACAGATAGGGGCACGTTTCAGGTTCTGCGTTCATGTCATTTGTGATTATCTGCGTTCATCTGTGTGCAACTCTGGACAACCCTTGCGGAACAAAAGGTGCGACAGGAGCACTGTTTCGAATAATGCCACCGCAAACGGTGCCTGACATCTTTCATACCGCATAGCGGATGACTGGCCCCAAATTCCTTCAGGGTTTTGTCCACAGATAAACGCAGATGAACACAGAGAGGGGCACGTTTCAGCTTCTGCGTTCATGTCATTTGTGATTATCTGCGTTCATCTGTGTGCATCCGTGGACAACCCATGCGGAACAAAAGGTGCGGCAACGAACTGTTTCGAATGATGCCACCGCAAACGGTGCCTGACATCTTTCATACCGCATAGCGGATGACTGGCCCCAAATTCCTTCAGAGTTTTGTCCACAGATAAACGCAGATGAACACAGATAGGGGCAAGTTTCAGCTTCTGCGTTCATGTTATTTGTGATTATCTGCGTTCACCTGTGTGCATCCGTGGACAACCCTTGCGGAACAAAAGGTGCGACAAGAGTGCAGTTAGCAGCCCGCATCCTTGCGATGCACCGGTTCGACAACATAGACGAATCATAGTGCCGCAATAAAAGTCGAGACACCGCACAAGAATCGACATTAGGCAGGCAGCTCCCACCTCTGCACGTAGCTCCCGTCCTGAGCCATTGCGGAGTTCTCTTGTTGGCGGTGAATCAATATGCTTAGCACTTCCTGATTACTCCCCCCTGTTTTGCCACAGTCCATCTCCCCAATGTCCAACGCATCTTTGTCCTTTAAGCGACCTGAAGCCGATCTCGCCATGCTGGAACTGCTGGCGATGGAGTACCCGAATGTTGACGCGGCGATTGCCGAGGTTGCTCGGTTGGCCGCTGTGCAGACGCTGCCCAAAGGCGCGGTGCATGTGATCAGCGACATTCATGGCGAAGACAAGAAGCTGCAACATGTGATCAACAACGCCTCGGGAACTCTGCGTCCTCTGGTGGAAGAGATGTTTGCTGGCCGCATGAATGCCGTGGAAATGGCTGAGTTCCTGAAACTCACTTTCTATCCTGCGGAAGTCACCGAACGCCTTCGCCAAACATTGACTCAGCCTGAGGAAGTTCTGACCTACGCGACGCGAACCTTGCAGCCTCAGTTAGAACTCCTGCGATATCTCGTGTCGAACTACAGCCTGCGACTGGCGACTCGGCTTTTTCCGGCGGAGTACAGCGAGCTTTTGCTGGAGCTGCTGCATTCTCCCTCCACCGAACGGGGACCAGAATTCATCGGAGCGATGCTGGATGAACTGGTCAAACGCGGACGAGCATTGCATCTGATTCATCTGGTCGGGCGACTCATTCGCAATCTGGCCGTTGACGAATTGATCATCGGCGGAGACTGCTGGGACCGTGGGCCGC
>CANHVD010000475.1 GCA_947463775.1 Planctomycetaceae bacterium
CTTGGAGTCCGCTATTCCCGAGTCAACTATGCTCACGATGTGGCCGGACAGCAACTGGCTTATGACTCGGCAACGCATGCAGGGGCCGTCCCGTGGGATGCTCTGCCTTACGCAGGAATGATTAACAACGGCTTCTCGTTCTGGCTCGGCCGCGATAACAGCATTCGCGAAATGGTGGGCTACAAGGAGTTTCTGGAACGTTGCGTGGCAGAAGTTCCTCTCGAACGACGAGAAACGCTGCTCTCAGAAATCAGCAATCGATTCGGCGACGACGGTGTGGCCAACTTTGTGGATGATTCCATCGGCCTCCTTCCCTACGACGCAACCGTCGATCCCGATGCGGCCACTCGAGTCCTGCCCGGTGACGTCTGGACTCGCGAACGTCGTCTGATGCAGCCGGTTCCGGTTCAATTGACTTCCACTTATCGCCTTACAGAAATCAACGATACAACGGCCGAAATTGATATTACTGGCCGAATCGCCTCTGGTGATGCTGCAGCCTCGAACACAGCGGGGCGATTGAGAATTTCCGGAGGACACAGCCTTGGTCGCTGCATTGTCGACCGAGCGACCGGACTTCCACTGGAGATGAATCTGACCCGTTACATCACGATGAAACTGACCACGGCTGACGAAAAAGAAGTCGTGCAGGAAAAAACCATCGTGACCACAATTCGAGCGTTCCCGGAAACTCGAGGGCCGGTTGCTGCCGCCCCTGTTTCCACTCCGATTCAGCGTGTCTCCGGATTCAACGAGCCTCAGAATCCTCAGTCGTCATCATCGGCACAGCCGAATACTGGCAGCCGCGCGGTTCGAGCTGTGTACCCGGAATAGAATCGCAGTGACATCATTGCACCGAAGCTAGTGAACCTTCGCTGATCGTCGATCAGCGAAGGTTTCACCTGTGACATGCGGACACTGTTTGCACAGAGATGGCCACAGGGGCGTTTCTTGTCACAAGGTTTGCCACAAGACGTTTACGGGCCGCTCGTTACTTCTTCCAGAACTGGAACCAGTGTTTCTTGCCACGGGAAGGCGAACGTGGTGCCACAACATCGAACTCAGGAACCAGAGACTCTTCTGTTAGAGCCCGCTCCCAATCCTCTTCGCTGGTTTGATTTTGTCCTGAAGCCTGGTCGTTGAAAGAGTCATCTCCGTCGGGAGAATAAAACTTCTCGTTTCCAGCCAGGTGAAGATTTGGCGACTGGGTATCGAATGATGGTTCGTCATCAAATGATGGCTCCGAGTCGATATCCGCGTTGCCTTTGGCAGCTCCATGACTGGCAGGATTGAATGCTGTTTTTACACCGGGATCCGCGTTTGCTGCAGAACCAGAACGTCTGCCAGGAGCGAATTGTGGATCGTGCTGCATCTGAAGACGAACGTAGTCTCCCAAGTCCATGACTTCCACGTTTCGAGGCGGCTGCCATAACGCTTCAGCCATCTGATAACCTGTTTCGATACCAGAGAACTTCAGGGTCAGTTGAGTTTCTGTTTTGGGGAAGTCGATGCGAACCGTATGGGGCAGCTCATGCTTACCACAGGACTTGTAGTCGCTGAGATCTGCAATCAGAAGCGGTTGAGCATCGCTGTCATAAAGTGCATGACGGCGGATTACGCCCTGGACGGTGTCCACTTTGATGACTCGTCGCAATGATGAGCCGTCCGGAGCGTCTTCAATTGCAACCAGCCAGACTTCTTTGGATCCCATCGGGGCATTCTGCAGATCGTATCGATCGGCATCGAGTGGTTCGACACCCAGCACGGTCATCAGCCACTCAGGCTCCAGCCGGGGTAAGCCGCCGGGCAAGTGCTGCAGCAGAGCTGAATCTTCATGTTTCCATGTCATGACGACCGACTTGCCCGGCTTTACATAAGCCCAGCAGATATCTTCATTGGAGCCGAAGTCCGCATGGCCAACGGTATTGTCGCAAACGAGTCGAAATTGTCCGGGAGCAGAACAGGCCAAAGTCCCCTTGAGCTTCTGAGCGATCATCAGATCAGGGCTTCTGACGTGAACCTGAGTGTTCATGCAACGCCAGCTCTGCAGTCCGGCGGTTTTGCCGTTCAGATATTCGACCAGCTCGATCCGGCCGATTGACTCCGGCAGCACTGGGTCAACGATACGAACTTCCTGTCGACGCCCGCCCAACTGACAACCAGTGGCTGTCAGAGCAATAAGCAGGATGATTCGAACAGGGTTCATTAACGGGTGTTCCTGACAGTGCAAGGAGATCTAAACTACGCCGCGATCGAACGACCAGAGTCAAACAGTTGATGCTGAAGCCTTTCGATCTGATCCTCTGATAGTTCCTCTTCAGGAACGTCAAATGGGCCTTCGCCGGCACTGCCGACCAGATGCATCACAGGACGATCATCAATGTCGATGACCTGCTCCAGAATCAATCGTCGTTTTCGTAACAGCAGCAGGGCCAGCACATAGCGATATTGCTGCTGGACGATGTTTGGAGAATCACTTAACTGAAGGAAGTAATCAAACAGTGAGTCCGCATCCAGCTTTGGGCGACCGGCATCTGCAGATTCGGCAACCTGGCATCGCCAGTGTCCAATTGCACCTGTAGGCGGACCGGCCCACACTTCGGCGCTAAAATCCTGTCTGACCAATTGTCCGTCTTTTTCGAACAACACAGACCAGCACGTATCACCCGGACGAAACGTCCGGCCCGTTTTCGCGCAGGCTTTGCCGACAGGGCGAATATTGAAATCCATTTCGAAATCGCCTCGAATCAACCTTTGAGTGAGCAGCGGGGCACGTCCCAGTGCCTTCGTGACCAATCACAATTCAACAAAGCCCGGGATAGTACTCCGAATTCTGATTTCCGGCCAAGAGGAACTTGGGTCATGAAAAACGGGCGATTTGGGCGGCCTGCGTCGTTATTCTGGCATTTGGTTTCTGAGAGTACGTCCCGAAGTGTTTTGAGCTGATAACACCGGGCGGCTCTCGTGTTGTACCATGCTTCATCGACCCGCCGCATATTTTCAGTCGGATGACCAAAACCCGTGTCTCGAGATTTCTACAATTTGGATGAACTGGTTCAGAAGCTCGGACGAGATCGACGTCTTGTCGAGAAGCTTGTGAATCGAGGTGTCATTCCGGGGCGACGGATCGCGGGCGAATGGCGATTTAACGAGATCGAGATCACTCACTGGCTCGAGCAGGATATTCGGAGTCTCGATGATGAAGGCCTGGCTCAGTTTGAGCAGTCTCAGCAGAATACGGAACTTCGAACTCCCAACGCGATAACTGAGCTGCTGCATCCCGACACCTGTCAGGTTCCGCTTGATGCCGGAACACGTCCGGCGGTTCTTCAGGCTCTGATTGAGGTGGCTGGCCGAACGTGGCATGTCTGGGATCCGGCGGCCGTGCTGAAGGCCGTGAAGGAACGTGAAGATGTCATGTCGACGGGCTTCGAGAATGGAGTTGCCATTCCGCACCCAAGAAATCCTCTTCCGGATGCTCTGGGCCAGTCAGTGATTGCCTATGGCCGAACGCTTTCCGGAATCCCGTTCGGTGCTCCGCGACGTGTGATGACGGATCTGTTCTTTCTTGTTCTTGCCCGGGATTCGGCCACGCATCTTCAGATCCTCGCCCGCCTGGGACGAATTCTGCAGCGTGAGGGTGTCATCGATCAACTTCGTCAGTTGGAGTCATCGCAGGAATCGTACCAACTGCTGGTTGACACGGACGAACAGGTTAACAAGTAGTCGTCAAAAGACTGTCTCTGCATGACTTCCATCGTCCTGACAACACTCAACGCCCGTTACATTCACTCCAGTTTCGGGCTTCGCTATCTGCAGGCCAACCTCGGAGCGCTGCAGGCTGACTCAGTCATCCGCGAGTTCACAATCAACGATAACCTTCAGGATGTTCTGGCCGCGATTCTGAGTGAAGCTCCTCGGATCGTGGGCTTTGGAGTTTATATCTGGAATGTCGACCAGACACTGCGATTGATTGCTGATCTCAAACAGGTCGCTCCTGATGTCGTCGTGGTGCTGGGCGGTCCGGAGGTGAGTTACGAAACGGAGACACAGCCAATTGTAGCTCTCGCGGATTTCATCATCACCGGTGAAGCTGATCTGGAATTCAGGTTGTTGTGCGAACGACTGCTGTCGACCGGAGACGCCGAATCTCGCCCTTCGATTCCTAAGATTCTGCATGCGCCTGTGCCTCAACTGGATCAGATTCATCTGCCGTATGAGCATTACTCAGCGGAAGATCTTGCTCATCGAGTTCTCTACGTTGAGGCTTCGCGGGGCTGTCCATTTACCTGTGAGTTTTGTCTGTCAGCTCTTGAGATTCCCGTCCGCGCGTTTTCGCTGCCGCTGTTTCTGGAGTCGATGCAGAAACTGATGGACCGAGGCGCGAAGCAATTCAAATTTGTCGATCGAACATTCAATCTGAATCTGCGGATCAGTCGAACGATCCTGGAGTTCTTTCTGGAGCGATGGACGCCCGGTTTGTTCCTGCATTTTGAGCTGATTCCCGACCGACTTCCGGAGTCATTGCGTGAGATTATTCAGCGATTTCCTGCCGGGTCTTTACAGTTTGAAATTGGCGTTCAGACTTTCAGCGATGACGTCAGCGAGTTAATCAGTCGACCTCAGGACAATTTAAAGCTGGAAGAGAATCTGCGATTCCTGCGTAGCGAGACTGGCGTTCATATTCACACAGATCTAATCGTTGGTCTGCCCGGTGAATCGCTGGAGAGTTTTGCGGCCGGGTTTGATCGCTTGTATGCTCTGCATCCGCAGGAGATTCAAGTTGGCATTCTCAAGCGATTGCGTGGCACGCCGATTATTCGTCATGATGCCGAATGGCAGATGGTTTACAGCCGGAATGCACCGTATGAAATTCTATCGAATCGGCTGTTGTCGTTTGAACAGGTGAATGGACTAAGACGTTTCGCGAGATATTGGGATCTTGTCGGCAACAGCGGAAATTTTTCGGCCACGTTACGGATGATGCTCGACGATTCGGCTTCGGCCTTCACGGAGTTTCAGGTTTTTTGCGACTGGCTCTATGAGAAAGAGCAGCGACGACACGGGATTTCGCTCAGTCGTTTATTTGAGCGTGTGTTCGAGTACCTCACGAACGCCCGTGGGCTGGAAGAGCGAAGCGTCGCACTGGAGATCTGGGCCGACTACACTCGCTC
>CANHVD010000476.1 GCA_947463775.1 Planctomycetaceae bacterium
ACCGTGGGAGCGTGAATCGCAGAGTCGTCAGTCGTGCGACGGGCGGTTAAAGCCAGCTTTGGCTTCGCCATGTTCTTCCACCAGGGATGCCTTCACACGAAGATGTGTTGAAAAACGTCACTTCTTAATTTCCCGCACATAGATGTTGGCGAACTCTGCGGGGCCGACGAGGTAAAGTTCGAACGGACCAGAATCAGGAACCGGGTTGTCAGATGTGACCTGTTCTCCGTTCACGCTGATGGACATCTTTCCGTTTTCAATGACGCCTTCTAGTCTCGACCATTCTCCAATCTTCGTGTACTGAGTGGGTAACATTCCAGAGGAGACCGCAACGCCGTCAAAGCCCTGGCCCGGCTTGATATCAAACAAAAAGCCATAGTTCTTAAATCGCTCTTTCGTGGACAACATCTGCCCCTTCACGGATTCTGCTTTTCCGTCACAGGCCAGAATCCAGTCTTGCGAATGCCAGTTACCCTCGCCCTCCTTGTTCAGTTTCCAGCCGTCAAGATTCAGACCGTTGTAGAGACTACGGTAGCCGCGATTGGCAATCGCAATCTGTTCCGGCTTCACAGGTGTGTCCGGCAGTTCCTGAATCTTCACATTGCGATAGTGGACCACACCACCTTCTGATTCGATGCAGATGTAGCCCTTTCGAGGACTCGCGTCTTTGCCCTGAGTCACCAGCTTTCCGTTGACGGACAGGCTGATGGCTCCGTCGTTGCATTCGATGCGATAATGATTCCACTCGGGCGATGGCTTGGATCGCTCCTCGGTCGGAAACGCACGACTGCCGCCTCGACCATTGATCGGTGTCATCGTTGCACCATGAATTGGAAAGATGTCACCGTGAGTCGTATGGCCCTGACTTTGGCCATAAGCATTCTCAAGAACCTGCACTTCCACGCCTCGATGAAACGGCACACCTTTGGCTGTAATGTCATCAGCCCAGACAAAGATCCCCGCATTGCCGCCCGGGACCATATGTCGCCATTCCAATTCCATGATGAAGTTCTGGTACATCTTCTCGGTGCGAATCTCGCCGATTGGTTTGCCAGTACACTTGAGCATTCCGTCTTCGAAGCTCCAGGTTTCCGCCGGAGTATTCGTCAGCACCCAGCCATTGAGATCCTTCCCATTGAACAAGGGCTTGAAGTCGTCATCGGCCGCCAGCAGATCATGATTCGAAGCCAGAAGTCCCATCGCGCAACCGGTAAGGATGAAATGTTTCAGCATCGACATGAATCAACTCCCAGGGAAGGCCTATCGCGGAGAAATGTAGAACTGCGGGCAGCACTTAAAGATTACAGCCGCCGTCAGAATATGCCAGCCCGACAGACGGACCTGCTTGTGTTGGGGCAGACGCTTGAAATGTCGATTCATCCCTGTTTCTGCATCAAGGCAGGCCTTCGTCGACGCATTGCCACTTCTGTGAATCGGGGGAAATTGATTAGACCCACTGCCTGCGGGAATGATAAGGAACACGTTCTGAGCGATTTTCAGCGATGACTTTCGATTGTTTGTGGTTATTCTGACTACAATCCGTGGATACCGAAACAATGTCAGAGGCGTTGGCGTCTCGGACCGGTCACCTTGAGGCGATGGCCTCGAACGCTTTCAGCTTCGTGATTTATGCCAGTGGGAACGGTAGATCCACCGCGTGACAATCTGTCCCGGCTTCGCATCCAGCGCGATGTTCAGCCGGTCCGTCGATCATTTTTTGGTCGGTTTCTGCGGTTCGTTTTTTATCTCGGTGTGCTTGTGGCTCTCGCCGTTGGAGCAGTTTTCTGGGCGCAGAAAAAGGGCATGCTGGCGGATACTCGCAAGCTAACCGAAACTCTTCGGCCGCGTCCGGAAGTTCGAGTCGCCGTGGTCAGCGTCGAAAAAGGTCGCTCTGCGGATGCGTTGGTTGTCGCCACCGGATATCTGGAATCTCGCCAACAGGCTCGCATCGGTGCGCGGGCCACAGGTCGCATCCAGGCTGTTAATGTCGAAGAAGGCAGCGTCGTCAAAGCCAACGATGTGCTCGCGATTCTGGAACACGCTGATCTTGATGCGTCTCTGGTGGCCGTTAAAGCCACTGCCGCTCGCGCGAAGAGTGAGCTGCTGGAACAGGACGTGGCAATTCAGCGGGCCAAGCGAGATCTTGAACGTGCAGAGAAAGCTTTTGCCGCAAAGAGTTCGACACCGGCGGATTACGATAAAGCTAAGTTTGATTACGAAGCCGCTGTGGCTCGCAAAGTTTCCATGGAAGCCGCGCTGGGGTTGGCGGAAGCACGAGTTCAGGAGGCCGAACAACTGCGAGAAAACATGTTTGTGCGTGCTCCGTTTGAGGGAACCGTGATCTCCAAAGATGCGGAACTTGGCGAATCCATCATGCCCGGAGGAATGGGAGAAGCATCCGGCCGCGGCTCGGTGGTGACGATCGCCGACCTTGAACATCTTGAGGTCGATTGCGATGTGAAAGAAGATTACATCAGTCGCGTGACGGAAGGGCAGCAGGCCGAAGTTGCTGTCGATGCCGTGCCTGACAAACGCTACAAAGGACAAGTTCGTAAGATCATTCCCATGGGCGATCGTGCACGAGCGACTGTGAAAGTGAAGGTCGAAATTCTGGATGCGGATAAACGCCTGTTTCCGGAAATGAGCAGCACGATTTATTTTCTGCCGAGTCAGTCTGCTGAGGTCAAAGAGGAAGACAAAAGTCGAGTCTTCTGTCCTGCGGATGCGGTTGTCGTGACGGAGACAGAATCGTTCGTCTGGATTTTGACCGACAAAGATCGAACAAAGAAAACGATAGTGACCACTGCGGATTCACGAGACGGTCGAACAGAAATTACCAGCGGCCTGACCGGCGGAGAGAAAGTCATCGTCAAGCCTGCAAAGGATTTGCAGGATGATGTGTTGGTCAGGTCTGCACAATAAATCCGTTTACCGGCAAGCCGCAGGCGACTGCGTTTCAGCTCACGTCGCATGCAACCGAAAACTGAAAACCTTAAACCGAAAACTCAAACCGAAAACCTAAAGTCACAAGGATCCCTGCGTGTCCGACGCATCTCAAAACGATAAACCTATCGTGGTAGTCAGCGATGTTTGCAAGGAATTCCGCCGCGAACAGATGGTGGTGCCAGTTCTCAGCGGCATCAATCTGAATCTTTGGGCCGGCGATTATCTTGCTCTGATGGGACCATCGGGGTCCGGCAAGACCACGTTGCTCAATCTGATCGCCGGA
This sequence comes from Planctomycetaceae bacterium, assembly GCA_947463775.1. Classification (GTDB taxonomy): domain Bacteria; phylum Planctomycetota; class Planctomycetia; order Planctomycetales; family Planctomycetaceae; genus SXXK01. The sequence goes on from CANHVD010000476.1 coordinate 3,230, forward strand.
CTCGATCGACCAACTTCCGGCAAAGTCATCGTATGTGATCAGGATCTTGGCGCATCTTCCGAGGGCCAGCTTGCGAAATGGCGATCTCGACACATCGGCTTCATTTTTCAGCTCTACAATCTGATCCCGGTACTCACGGCGTATGAGAACGTTGAATTGCCGCTCACACTGACTTCGCTGTCACGTCGCGAACGAGATGACCATGTGAAGGCGGCTTTGGAAGTCGTGGGACTCAGCGATCGCATTGATCACTATCCGCGGCAGTTGTCTGGTGGTCAGGAACAGCGAGTTTCCATCGCGCGAGCCATTGTGACGGATCCGACTTTGATCGTGGCTGACGAACCGACCGGTGACCTCGACGCAAAATCGGCCGCTGAGATTCTGGATCTGATGCATCGACTGAATGTCGAGTTCCAGAAGACGATCGTCATGGTGACTCACGACCCGAATGCCGCTCATCGAGCCAAGCGGACGGTTCATCTGGAAAAAGGTGTGCTTGTTTCTGCTCCGACACCACCGTCTGGTAAGGAAGGATCACGATGAAAATCCTTGTCTACATCTGGAGAAATATTCGCCGCAACAAAGTCCGCAGCCTGCTGACGATTCTGTCCGTCGGTTTCAGTCTCGCGCTGATGACGGTGCTGTATGGCTTTATGGCGTCGCAGGAAACCTGGCGCAATGATGCGGAACAGACTAACCGCATCGTGGTCATGAACATTCAGGGGTTTACCGGGCAGGTCCCGATTTCTGCTGTGGATGATGTCGCCAGCACAGACGGTGTGGAAGCGGCGGTGCCGCTGGCCTGGTTCGGCGGAGCTTATCAGGATGAACCGATGCCTTTTGCTCAGTTTGCGACGGATCCACAATCCGCTTTTAAGGTGTGGCCGGAGTATTCGATCTCTCCGGAAGAACTCAAGAACTGGCAGGAGAACCGGCGTGGCTGCGTGATTGATCGTCGCATTGCGGATGAGCGAGGCTGGAAAGTTGGTCAGCAGATTCGCCTCAAGGGCACGATTTATCCGTTCGACCTCGATCTGGAACTTTGCGGGATCTTTGATGCACCGAAGAATTCCGGATCACTCTGGTTCAACTGGGAATATCTGGACGAAGGACTCAAGCAAAAGAACAGCCCGGTCACAGGCAACGCCGGCACAGTCTTCGCGCGCACCAAAAGCGGAGACGGCATTCCAGCAGTTGTAAAAGCCATTGATGATCGATTCGGCAGCTCGGACACCCCGACCAGAACACAAACGGAAGCCGCGTTCGCTCAGATGTTTGTGGATATGCTCGGCAATGTGCAGGTGTTGATTCGCAACATCGGTTTGGCTGTTGTGTTCTCGCTGTGCCTGGTCACCGCGAACTCCATGGCCATGTCGATGCGAGAACGTGTCACGGAGATTGCCGTCCTGAAGGCCATCGGGTTTCCTCGCTCCCGAATTTTGTTCATGATCCTTGGGGAATCCAGTCTGATCGCGATGCTGGGCGGACTACTGGGCGTCAGCATGGGCTGTGCGTTTCTTCAAGCGATGAACGCCGCTCTGCCGCAGTTCTTCCCGTTTACTGTTCTGGAAATGCTGGGCCCGTGGATCAGCTACGGATTCATCGTTGCGGCTGTGCTGGGAATTGTCAGCGGCCTCGTTCCGGCGATCCGTGCGGCTCAACTTTCTGTCATTGATGGCCTGCGACGCATCGCGTAGCTTGCCGTTAAGTCTCCGTTATCAATTAGCTTGGGCATTCTTGCCCGTCGCTTGGTTGTCGGACAAGAAGTCCAACCTACGTTCTTATGTTGTGGCCGGACTTCGACCGAGCCGCTCATCGTCTCCCGAAATCAGATTCAACCTGAACTCAACCATGATCCCCGCCAAATACAACTTTCGAAATCTGCAGGTCCGCTGGATGACAACCCTGATGACCGTCCTCGGCACAGGACTGGTC
>CANHVD010000477.1 GCA_947463775.1 Planctomycetaceae bacterium
CCGGAAGCAAAGACCCACTGATTGTAAGCACTGCCGCTGCCGAAGGCTTCGACCGCAAGGCCGAAGAGTTCTGACTTGGCTTCGGCTTCAAGCTGTTTGCTGGAAGCTGTTGCCTTCCCGAGAGCAACGCTGGCCTGAGCATCCAGTTCGGCTGTCTCACGATCGATCGCGGCTACTTTTTTCAGAGTTTCCGCTTTCGTTTCTTCGGCTTCCTTGTTTCCTTCTGCAATCGCCTGGGCCACCATTTTCATGGTCTCGGCGGTCACACGTTCTTTCTCGAGGTCCACTTTCTTTTCGGCTTCTCGAAGCGTCGCCTCGGTACGAGCCGTCAGCAGTTCCTGTTCTACAGTCAGCTTCAGTTCATCGGCGATAAACTTCTCCTGAATCGGTTTGCGAACTTCCTGAGGAATATGAATGTTCCGTACGAAGCCGTGCAACAGTGTCAGATCCTTGTCCTCCAGAATCTTGTGGAACGCGGCAGAGACTTCCTCCTGAAACTTCTGACGAGTCTCTCCGACCAGCAAATCCACGGCTCCCACTGAAGACCCTTTATTGCGGCCGATACTTTCGATCTGGGGAATGACGACCTTCGTCTCTACGGCTTCCAGGTTTCCAAAAGTCGCGATCACATTGGCGGCCTGATCAGGCATGATGCCCCAGACTGCAGTGAAGTCCATATGGATCTTGAACCCGTCGTTAGATGGGAATGCGATGCCGCTGTCGTCATCCGCGACGGAAGGTTCGCCGCTTTCATCAAGTACCGGGACGCCGTCTCGGCTTAAGAGATTTGATTTGATGGATTTTTCTGTGTAGCCCACGCCGATGATGTCAATTTCCTGCTCGCGGGGGTTGACCGGATACAGTCCGGGCTGCAGAACTTTGTCCTGAATCACGGACCGGGCAACATCAGATTCGCCTTTGCTCAGATTCGTAACGACGCCCACATAGCCCGTGGGGATTGAGACCCAGCCTGAATGCTTGATCTGAGTGCCATTCGGAATGGCCTGCTCGGTAATCACTTCGACAGCGTAGGCATAATCATTGATGCGGTAATTGCCGGGGGCGAGCACCTGCCGAAGAATGCCCTTCTCTTTGGTTTCGTTCACGTGACCTTCGACAAGGAACTTTCCGTCCGCCAAGTCATTCCCCATTTTGCAGGTCACGACCGCGACTTCACCCGGTTTTACAACGACGTCAGGGATAAGGCGAGTTTCCCACCATCCGATCCAGCGGAAATGACGTCCGGGCCCAAGCATGTCCTTCAGAATTCCGATCTCCAAAGGTCGACCATTCTCATCCACTTGAGCAAACTGGCCCGGTGAAGCTGGCGGACGATTACCCGGCAGGAACGGCAATGGCGGACCTTTGTAACGCATGACAAGGCTGTAGCCCTCCGGCACGTAGACTCGATTGAATGTCCATTCGAACATTTCGTACCCCAACACCAGCAGCAGAAACGCCGGCACAGCCAGTGCTGCTCGAGAAAGGGCTTTACTTCCTGAAGTAGTTTCACTCATGTCAGTATGACCTTTGATAATTGATTGAGCTGGTCATCGCGACAGCCTGATGGAGTCTGCTGCGGAATGTTTTTGGTCGTTGGACGTATTGAAAACGCCGTCTCAGAGGATCATTCGATGGGTTGTCTGGAGACTCATGCGACTCGCGGGTGTTGCGAATCCATGCCCCTCTCTATTCTTCCGCACCGCTGGCAGCTGTGGCCGGTGTTGGAGTCGATGCCGGTTTGACATTCGCTGCTTTTGCAGCGTCTGCGGATTCCGCAAACGATTCGAAGATCTTCATGATCGGGCTGTCCGCCGTATTCACCATAATCCTGCGATATGAAGCCGACAGCTTCTGATACATCACGTACTGAGCATAAGCCTGACCATCGCCCTGGAAGGCTTCAACGGCCTTCTTCCATCCGGCCGCTTCTGCTTCGTTGTTGAAGCGAACCACGTCGGCCGCAGCTTTGCCTTTCGCTTCGATCGCAGCGGCTTCGTCAATGGTCGCGTCTAGTTTCAATTGAGCGACGGCGGCCTTTTCATTGCCCTTGGTGATCGCAACTTCCTGGTCCTGCTGAGCCTGAGTCGTGATTTTTACGATGTCCTGGTCGGCCTTTACCAATGCCTGCTTTTGTTCGACCAAAGCCTTCTCCACCGCCAGTTTCTGCTCAGACTCCTGTTGCAGCGCTTGCTGCTGATACTGCAATTCCTTTTGCTTGGCGATTTCTCGCTGACGAACTGGATCTGCGATCTGCTGCGGAGGACGAATCTTGGTCACAAGAGCCTGAATGACTTCAATCCCCAGCGGCTGACAGGCTTCCTTCATGGATTTCTCGAACGACTCCTGAAAGGCTGTGCGAGTTGTCCCCTGAATAAAATCACGTCCGGATGAATTCGATCCCTGCAGACGACAGAAGCTGCGAGCATTCGGCATAATGATCGTTTCCACGATCTCCTTGTCGATCTCCGGGCCGTTATCGCTGCGGTTGAACAGCACATAGACTTCCGCCGCCTTCTCGGGGACGACTCGGAATTCAATCACGCCATCAAGGCTGACCCAAAATCCGTCCTTTGATGGAAATCCCATGTCGCCTTCTTCTCCAAGATTGAAGCGCTGACTGCGACAGTCGACTTGATCAACGCGAGTCACATATGGATTCAAATAATGAGTTCCGGCTTCCAGAGTCGCTTCCTGAACGCCTCGCTCACCCGGCTTCACCAGTAGCTTGTTTGGGTCTTCAGCGAGTGGGGCAGCCAGATTGGTGACGACACCTTTGAATCCGGCAGGGATTGTGACTGGCTTCTGAATCTCAACCGCATAGAGGTAAGGATTGATCGGGTAACGTCCCGGATTGAGAACTCCAGGCATGATTCCCTTTGTTGTTGCTTCGCCCTTTTCATTAACCTTGGCGAGAAAGTCGCCATAGCCCAGATCATCGCCAGTCAGGCTGATCTTGATTCCCATATCCCCGGGTGCGATTTCAATCTGCTTGTCGACCTGCCATGACCAGGTGTAGGGATTATAAAAGTGTCGACCTTCGGCCAGTACTTCTCGCTGGATGCCTTTGTGGTCCGGTGTTGGAGCGATCTCATCGCCGTTCGTGATGTCGAGCCCCGTCTTGCGAATCAGAACGGCCATTTCGCCACTGCCCACATCAATTCGAAAGCTGGTATACACGGTCCAGATCACCGACAACCCGACAATGGCCAGCAGTAGCACCGCCGCCAGCGATGGCCCTGAAAATCGAACCTGTCGATGACCGGAATAGGACAAATTGCCAGAAGACATAGAGGGGAACTCCGAGAGATCAGACAACCAGAAGGCAGGGGAACTTGCCTGCATCAACGTGAAACTTGTGCTGTTTCCTGTCGAAACGGCGTAACGCCCCGCATGGATCAAAAAATCTAGGTTGTCTTCGCGTCGGCCCCCGTTTTATTCGGGATTCTCTGCAGATTCGGGCCAGACTGGTCGTCCGGTCTCAAGCAACTGAGCAATTGCATCGGTTGTGTGACCAGCATTTGCTACCAGAGTGTCGTTTCGCGACTCATCTGTGGCTGCCAAATCGGATACAATTGAGCGCCCGCCGCGACTTGCTTTCGCACTCATCTGCGACGACACCTTTGCGGGCAGGAAATCGGGAACGGGTCCAGAGAACATCGCTCGAGATAGATCGTGGTTCCAAACTTCATCACCAGCAATGCCGGGAAGTGTGAGCATGAATGAACTTGCCGGACTCTGGATTCCCATCGTCGTTTCATCGCTCGCTGTTCTGGGGGCCAGTTGCGTCGTCCATGTTTTTATCGCGCAACGTCTGCGAAACTGGAAGACACTGCCAGAAGAAGATGCAACTGTCGAACAGCTGCAGAAGTCCGGGACAGGGCCAGGCTTCTATGTGTTCCCGGGAACGCAAAACAGAGCCTCAGGCGCGTCCGAGGAATCACGTCTCCATCGCATGGAATCCGGACCATGGGGCACCGTAAACATTCGGGCCGGACAGCCGAGCATCGGGAAAGCTCTTGTCCAGTCATTGACCTTTTGTCTTGTGACCAGCATTCTCGTGGCCTATCTCGGAACACTGGCTCTGAGTCCTGGCGATGATTTTTCCAGAGTGTTTCAGGTCATCGGAACCGCCGGAATTCTTGCCTACGCTTTTGGCGGCATTCCCAACGCAATTTGGCTTGGACTGGATTTTCGATCTGCTGTACTGGACGTCGTTGATGGCATTTTTTGCGGTCTCATCACAGGAGCTGTGTTCGGGATACTTTGGCCGAATTAGCTGCACTGCGAGTGTTGAAGAAACCTCAGTTCTCCCGAGTTATCGCCCGGGCGTTCTCCAGTGAATGCATCTGCCGTCAGAAGCTCTTCGGCCTTTCCCGCGGGTGAAGAATTCGGTTCAGCAGTCGGCCCCATAGGCCACAAGCCTGACTTAGAGCCAGCATTCTTTCAGTAACTTTTCGACGCGGCAAAATATTCGTACCTCAACGCTGAACTCCGATGCAGCCAGCGGAGCATAAGAGCTGCCCGAGTCGCAGAATCACCGGGATCATGATCATCATCAAATCGACGAGGCACGATGAAGTCATAGGTCGGCAATGTGTTGCTTGTCGCATCGATCCGAGTCAACTCCCCAAAGCCAAGTTCATCACAGAGTGAAGACATGGATCCGTGATTACACCACGGATCCGGCCAGGGGCCGTAGCCGTCGTTCAGAATTGCGGCCACTGCGAAACGCGGAAAACTCTCGACGTGTGGGACATCCAAAAGGACAATATCGGATGCGACAAAGCGTCCTCCGGGCTTCAGAACGCGCAAGACTTCAGCCAGAAACTTGCGCCGCGATGGAAAGTGAAACATCGCCTCCACACAGAACACACGGTCGAACATCTGGTCCTCAAATGGCAACTGGCAGGCATCTCCTTCCTGCCAGCGCAAGGAGTTTCCGGATTGAGGTCGAATGCGGTGGCAGATATCGAGTTGCTCGGGATCTATATTCAATCCTGTTACTTCCATTCCCGACCAGTGTTCATTCATTCGCTCGATCAGACCTCCCAGACCGCAACCGGCATCCAGCACGGACTGACCATGATTAAGCTGAGCCAGGCGAATCATCTGCTCGTCCAGACGCTGCTGAGCCGCTTGAAATTCGC
>CANHVD010000478.1 GCA_947463775.1 Planctomycetaceae bacterium
ACAAATTGAACTTATTAGACTGGATCACGATTGTGATCGATCCCTCACGGTCGGACAAACCAATGTTAAAGGACGAGTGAAATATTCAGCAAGAGCGTATCTGCGTTCAGGCTGACAATTTGTGTCCGTCCTGGAAATATCATGTCTCACACGGCGGGTCCAACCTGTCTGGAAATCCCGTTCGGTCAGAAGCACAATTTTGGCAGTTGGACCTTCTGCCAGATATTGATTCTGTTGCCGCTAACGGTTGTTTCCTGAGCAGCGTTTGACGGATTTCCGGTATTCGCTTAGCGTGGTAACGCAATTTTCGGTCGAACTGACCGAATTGTCAGTGATTGCAACATCTGGTCGGGGACTCCGGTGAAGCTGCGATTGTCTTCCTCTGCGTGTGAGAAGACGAGGGAGATCTGTTCGCCAGATTTTGTTGAACAGAGATAGTAATCCCAGATCAGAGTCTTCTTGTTTGCTTCTCCGCCAGCCTGCACGTGATGAATTCGCCAGCCGTTTTGGTCAGGAGTCACATTCGATGCGACAATTCGGCCGGCCCGGTCCTTAAGTGCTCGTTCCACATCCGCGAGGTAATCCTGCTCACTGGTAAATTTTCCGGCAGCCATCAATGGTGCTGACGCAATATTGCATTGAGCCAGCAGTGCACCGTGGTGAAGCATGCGAAGCATGACCAGTTCCGATGTCTCATGAAAAACATGCCAACTGCGGTTATGCAGCAGCAGTACTCGCCAGGGAGTCGCGAGGGTCAAAAGCAGGCGTCGTTCATCCGGCATTGCATCCGGCATTGTCTCCGGAAGGTCCGTCGCAGGCTTCGCGATCTCCTGAGTCCATTCGATGTCCGCCACAACGTCCAGGCCAGGACTCACTGTTCCCGGCGTTCTTTTCTCCTTCAGGACTGCTTTGAGGCGTTTGATTACGGATTGCCTGCGATCAATGACCATTTCGCCGCTGATGCTGACAGTCGTTGATGATCCTGTGATTGCTCCGGTCCCCTGACATTCGAAGAGAACCACGGCCTCCTCAGCTGAGAGCGACTTCAGTTCACACGTTGCAGACTGTGTCACGACAGCGTCAATTCCCGACAACATGGCAACGACCCAGACGTCCGCGTTCCATTTTTCTTTCCCGTCCTTCAGGCTTCTGTCTGGCAAGAGGCCGGTGACTGCGAGTGGATCGCAGGGAAATTGAAGGAGGTCAATCTGAGAACGAGTTAATCGGACATCGGGGCTCAGTTGAACAAGCTGCAGTTCGCTGCCATAGACCTGAATGAGTCTTGATTGCTGCGGAAGGCTGACTTCATTCTCGTGCTCTTTGCCGACTTTCGAGGTTGTTTCCGCCTGCTGAAATCGACGAACTGCTCGAAAACCGAATTGCCCAATGGAATCTGAAGCAAAACGGCGTTGATCAAACTCAAACGTTGCTGAACTGTTCAAATCCCAGTCTGTCGCCCCTGCAGCGGAGGGTGTGCTCAGCTTGCCCTTAATCCTTAGCGAATATCGAACATGCGTTGTGCGATTGGAGTCCGGGGGATCGATGAGAGTGATGCCTTCGTCCGAATTCGGCGACAGAGATTTCTCGTCCGACTGAGCAACACCCGGCATCAAAACGCCGGCTGCAGACAGCACCATCGCTCGTCGCACCGCAAAATCACTCACGGTATCACCCTCCATGACCTTCGTCGAATTCACGTTCCGCGCGGGTACTCGCTGCCCCTGAACGGCCGTTTCCGTTCCACTGGTCCTGCGCAGGGCGAATCTTTTCGGGATTCGCATTTTGCCGCAAGCCGAAAGTCCCTGTCCGGGCACCAATACCTATTGCTGGCTCACCTCACGTTGCGAGGACGGTTGTCCGTAATCCCATGAAAGGCTGAGTCCGCATATGATTCACCAACGTTTTTCTCCAATGATGGCTGAGTATCACGACATTAGGCAGCCACCACGGGCTGGCTCAGTTCTTTGGCGACGCGAACAAGGCCCGCAGCATCGAGTCCCAGGTCGGCCAGAAGTTCATCACGGTCGCCGTGTTCAACGAATGAGTCCGGAATTGCCAGAATTCTGAAACGTTCCGTGTTCAGGCTCAGTCGGTTGGCCGCTTCCAGCACTGCACTTCCAAAACCTCCCATTGCTGCGTTTTCTTCGATGGTAATCACAAATCCTGTCCCCGCCGCCTTCGCGATTACTTCTTCGTCGATCGGTTTAATGAATCTCGCGTTAACGACTCCGACGTTAAGTCCCAGGGCCATCAATTGCTCTGCAGCCGACACGGCTTGCGAGAGCATTGTGCCGCAGGCGATAATCGTTCCATCCTGACCCCACGAAAGCACCTCAGACTTTCCAAGTCTGATTGGAGCGACATCACGCTGGACCTGCTCCACTTTTGTTTTCGGATACCGAATCGATACCGGTGAGGTACTTTGCAGGGCAAATTCCAGTAGTGGTCGAACTTCCAGCTCATCGCCAGGAGCTGTGACGATCATGTTCGGGAAGATTCGCATATAGCTGTTGTCAAACACACCATGATGAGTCGGCCCATCCGGGCCACACAGTCCAGCGCGATCAAGGCAAAAGATAACTGGCAGGTTCTGAAGGGCAACCTCCTGAAAAATCTGATCGAAGCTTCGCTGAAGGAATGTGCTGTAGATGTCAATGATTGGCTTCATGCCCGACTTCGCCATTCCTCCGGCAAAGGCAACGGCGTGGCTTTCGCAAATCCCGGTGTCAAAAAAACGATCCGGGAATTCGTCACGGATTCGTTCCAGTTTGTTACCCGCACACATCGCAGCGGTTAACACGCAAACTTTTTCGTCCTCGCTCATGGCATCATGAATTGCTTCGGAGACGATCTCTGTGTAGGAAATCTCCGATGACTTTTTCACCGGAACGATTTCGTTTTCCGTATCACGTTTGAATGGCGACGGTGTATGGAATTTAACCGGGTCTTTACACGCCGGTTCGAAGCCATGACCCTTTTCCGTAAAGACATGCAGGAGAACCGGACCTTTTACATCGCGAACCATCTCAAGGTAGCTGCGAAGTGATTTGATGTCGTGGCCGTCGACCGGGCCGATATAACGAAAGCCCATTTCTTCGAACAACATACCGCCGTGCAGAAACGACTTCAGGGCATCCTTAAAGCCGCCCAGGACCTTCTCAGTGGATTCGCCAACGAGGGGCAATTTATTGAGCAACCATGAAACATCTCGTTTCAAGCCGTTGTAGAACGGGGCGACTCGAGCTTTATCCAGATAGCTGGCCAGTCCTCCGACGCGAGGGCAGATGCCCATCTTATTGTCATTCAAGATGACGAGCAGATCTTTTTTCAGGCCTGCCGCATTGTTCATAGCTTCGAAGACGATTCCTGATGGCAATGCACCATCGCCGATCACGGCCACGCTTTTGCGGCCATCTTTGAACAGAAGGTCATCTGCGGCCTTCATGCCAAGCACCGTCGAAACGCTGCTGCCCGCGTGTCCGGTTACGAAAAGGTCATAATCGCTTTCTGCAGGATTTGGGTAGCCCATAAGACCACCTCGACGACGTATGCTCGAAAACTGATCGAATCGACCGGTGATGAGTTTATGCGGATAAATTTGATGACCAGTATCCCAGATCAAACGATCCTTTGAAAAATCGAATGTCAGGTGCAGCGCAATGCTGAGTTCAATGACACCCAGGTTGCTGGCGAAATGAGCCGCGCGGTCCGAGACGATCGTGAGCAGTGCTTCGCGAATCTCGTCTGAAAGGCTGACAAGCTCCGTGTCGGTCAAATGGGCCAGATCTTTAGGGGATCGGACGTTACTGAGTATCTCAAATGCCATTAGTGGTCTCTTTCAACGATGAATCGGGCCAAGTCCTTTAGCCATCTGCTGCGGTCCCCAAACACTTCAACAGCTCGACACGCTTCCTGAATCAGGTGTTCCGCCTTCTTGCGGCTTTCATCAATGCCCAGCAAGCCGGGGAAGGTTAGTTTTCCAAGATCAACATCACGACCGGGCTTCTTCCCCAGCTTTGTTTGTTCCCCAGTTACGTCCAGCAAATCATCTGCAATCTGAAACGCCAGGCCAATGCAGTGACCGTACTGGCGAAGCTGGTTTCGACTTTCAGAATCCGCCGATGCACAGATCGCGCCAAGTTCCAGTGCTCCCGCAATCAGAGCACCAGTCTTCATTTTATGAATCCTGGTGAGTTCTACTACGCGAGTCTCTGCTGTTCGGTTGGAATCGATCGTCACGAAATCTGAATTTGGCGACCCCGGAGATCTTATTTTCGCTGTAGCACCGGGCAAAACTGCCTGTTCAGCAACCGTTGTTTTTTTGAGGTCGCAACCAGTATTCGCAGTCATTTCTGAAAGCAACGCTGAGTTTTCCGCTCGAAGAAATGATCCTCGCTCTGCCTCAAGGTCAAGTACCTGTCCCCCAACCATTCCGCCTCCGCCAGCGGCTAAAGCGAGAATGCGAACCAGTTCAGCAATCTGTCCAGGGGGCAAGGGAGCGGAGGCCACTACCTCAAACGCTGAGGTCAACAGGCAGTCGCCAGCCAGTACTGCAAGAGCCTCACCAAAGACCTTGTGGCTGGTCGGTCGGCCTCTTCGGAAATCATCGTCATCCATTGATGGCAGATCGTCGTGGATGAGCGAATAGGTGTGAATCATCTCAATTGCGACCGCGGCAGGGATCGCAGCCTGTGCAGAGCCTCCGCAGACTTCATTCGCCAAAAGCACCAGGACCGGTCGAAGCCTCTTACCTCCAGCCATCAGGCTGTACTCGACCGCTAAACCCAGGCTTTCAGGCCAGTCGGCGCGGGACAACGCAGACCTGAGGGCAGGTTCCACGATTGTTCTGAGGTCGTCCAAATGACCTTGAAAGGTCGTTTTCGTCATGATGGGCTCTGGGTGCCTTGCCACTTGATCGACGTCAGGCTTTCGGGAAACATCGCGTCCATAATGGTCGGAAGAAAATACATTAAAAATGGACGGAAGTGGGAGGACTTACGCGGTGTAAGCCATCGCGATTCTTCGTTACTCATGCCACGAGTCTGCGAAGCATAACGGTCCTGCGCGCCCTCGCCAAAGGCAATCATAGTGCTTCCCGGCGTCGTGAAAACGGCGGGGCGAACGAAATCAACAGCATGCAC
>CANHVD010000479.1 GCA_947463775.1 Planctomycetaceae bacterium
CCTATCGAATGTCGAACGACACTTTGACCAGCGAAACCCTTGACCAGCGAAACCCTTGACCAGCGAAACCCTTGAGGAGCGAAACCCTTGACGGGCGAAACCCTTGACGGGCGAAACACAAAGGAGTGTCGGCTTTTGCTCCGCAAAACCACGTGCTTTCGCAGGGACGCTGTGAGTTTTTTGAAGGGGGACCAGCGGAGGCCCGGGCCACTCTGTGGAAGGCTGAAAACTGGTGGGCCGGCGTTCGCTGACGCTCATTTGTCCCACCCTACGACTTACGTAGACTCGCAACCTCAGAGCGAAAGCCGACAATTTGGATGATTCTAATCCGCAGCTCCTAAGAGCTTCAATCAACTGATTTTGAACTCGCAACGGTGGACTCACGAGTCATCACGATTAAGCGGAACTCAAGATGCTTAGGCGCAGCGTTCGGTTGGTTCTGGCTATTGCGGAGTTCGATGTGCCAGCCAGCGGCCTTCGCTCGTTCGACAAACTTGGGGGCATTTGTTCGGCCAGCATCACCAATCCAGACCTGCCCCGTCGGTGACAACATCGCGTGCACGGTGGTGAGCAATGGTTCGTGTACGGCCAGATCGTAAAGGATGTCACTGCCAAAGATGAAATCGAATTGTCGACTGACCGGTTCACGCCAGTCGAAGATCAGCCCTTCCGCGTTAACAAATCCATTGCGAGCAGCGTTCTCCTGTGCCATCCGGACAGCTTCAGGGGCATGATCGGTGAACGTAACTCCAAGCCCGGCCATCAGTCCGGCGATGCCGGTCAGCCCAACTCCGCAGCCGATCTCCAGAGATCTGAGGCCGCGCTCCCATTGCTGCGACAAAAGCAATTCCGCGGTTACCGGAGCCGCCGCCCAAAGCAATCCCCAATAGGGATCCCATTCGGACGTACCGGACGCTTCACCGTTTAGCGCGAGTGTCAGCATCTCTTCCTGATCGGCAGGAAGATCGAAAACAATCTGTCGACCAAGAATTTCGATCGACTGTGTCGTCACTTTCAAATTCATCGAGCCGCACGGTTCCATTGATGAGCAGTCGAAACAGCAAGTCTATCCGAGCAATACCGTAGACGATCGATCAGATATACTTCCGCGATAACCTGAGGTATTATTTTTGAAGTTGCGCGTTTTGTTCATGATGTCCCCTCTCCCCCAATTCATTTGCGAATATGGTTCATCGTTATAAGGTTGTATTTGGTCGCAAATGAATTGGGGGAGAGGGCGGGGTGAGGGGGCTTTTTCTCGAACTTCATCTTTTCGTAAACCCCGTCATCGGGCCTGACGGCCACCTTCTCCCCCGATGCAGAGGAGAAGGGACTCAATGGCGCAACTTCAAAAGGTAGTATCGCGGCATCGAATAAACCCGCAAGCGTGAGCCACAATCGGTAGTACAAACAAGAGGAATCGGAAGATGCGTGGAAGACTATCGACTCTGTTACTGTCGCTGCTGATCGTTCTCGCCACGCCGGTTTCGGACTCGTTGCGGGCTGAGGAATCACGGCCCAACATGGTGGTTATTCTGTGCGATGATCTTGGATTCGGCGATTTGGGAGTCAATGGGCATCCTCATATCCAAACGCCAAACCTCGATAAGCTGGCTGCGACCGGAATTCGCTTCACAAATTTCTATTCCGCGGCACCGGTTTGCTCGCCGTCTCGAGTTGGCCTGATGACAGGTCGATCTCCAAATCGTGCCGGTATTTACGACTGGATACCAGAATCCAGGGAGCCAAAGTCGGATGCTCGAGAACGCGTTCACCTGCAGCAACACGAAGTGACTCTTCCCCAACTTCTGAAACAAGCCGGATACGCCACATGTATGGCCGGCAAGTGGCATTGCAATAGTCGTTTCAACAGCCCGGAACAGCCTCAGCCTCATGATGCGGGATTTGATCACTGGTTGGCGACTCAGAACAACGCCGGGCCATCGCATGAGAACCCCACAAACTATGTTCGAAATGGTCAGCAAGTCGGCCCAATGGAAGGATTCAGCTGTCAGATTGCCGTCGATGAAGCCGTGGGCTGGCTGGAGAAACAGAAGACAAATAATCCGAATGATCCTTTCTTTCTCTACCTGCCATTTCATGAACCGCATGAACCTGTCGCATCTCCAAAAGATCTGGTCGCGTTTTATCGCGATGTCGCATTCACGGAAGATCAGGCGCAATACTTTGCGAATGTGCATAACGTTGATCTGGCGGTCGGGCGATTGATTGAGTCCTTGGAAAGAATGCAGCTTCGCGAGAACACGATCATTGTGTTCTCGTCTGATAATGGCCCGGAGACACTCAATCGCTACAAAACCGGAAATCGTTCCTGGGGGCGAACGGGGATTCTGCGAGGCATGAAGTTGCATACTCATGATGGCGGATTTCATGTGGCCGGAATCATGAACTGGCCAGCAGGGATCAAGGAAGCTCGCGTTGTTACTTCGGCCGTATCATCGCTCGACCTCCTGCCGACGTTTAGTGAACTGGCTCACGCCGCAGTACCCGCAGATCGAAAGCTGGACGGCATCAGTCTTGTCCCGCTGCTCAAAACCGGCGAAGTCCCGCAGAGAACTCAGCCGCTATTGTGGGTTTATTACAACGCGATCAATGATGCTCGCGTAGCTATGAGACATGGACCATGGAAAGTCCTCGCGCGACTCAATGGTGGAGCGTTTCCGCGTCTGGAGAATCTGACTCCGGAGACCCTGCTGAAAGCTCAAGCCGCAGAACTCACCGACTTCGAAATCTATAACCTGGATCTGGATCCCGGGGAGACCTTGAATCTTGTCGGCAGAGATCTCACGAACGAACAGGAGCTAATCGCTTTGCTGCGCAAGCAGTATTCAGCGCTGGCGGCCGACTCATTTGCATGGACGCCAGCCGCTCCGTAACGACGATTTATTCCGTGACAAGAACTTCCAGTGTGAGGCTATTTAAGTCCGTTGAGGGCTACGTTCTCACTCCGCAGGATGCTCAAACGCCTTGATGATGGCACTGTTATCCTGCTGGCCGAACCCCAGGGTTGAAGCACGTTCCAGAAGGTGTGAGTGCAGCTCGCTGAGCGGTACTGCTGCATTTGCACTGCGACCCAGTTCGAGAATGAGCCCGACGTCTTTCCAATGCTGATCGAGTCGGGCCTGCGGGGCAAAATCCCCGGAGATCATCTTGTCACCTTTGATATCCATAACTCGCGAATACGCCGCGCCGCTGCGAAGGATCTCCAGAATGCTGGCCTGATCCATTTGACACGCTTTGGCCAAATTCAACGCTTCCGCCAGCACCGCACGGTTGAGTCCCAGCACGAGATTCACGATCAGTTTGGCCGTAGCTCCTGTTCCGGAGGCCCCGGTGTGAAACTGCTGAGTAGAAAAGCATTTCAACAGCGAGGCGGCCTTTGCAAATCCCTCAGTCGTCCCACCGACCAGCGTCACGACCTCGCCCTGTCGAGTCTGTTCACTCGACCCGACGACGGTTGCATCCAGATAGCAGGCACCAAGAGCTTCTAACTGCGCCGCAAGCTGTCTGGCGTCCTCCGGAGCCCCCGTTGTTGTATCCACAATCAGATGCTGCTGAACAGTATCGAGACATCCAGAGATGACTTCTGCGACAATGCGGCTGTTCGGCAAGCTCAGGACAATCGTCTCGCAATTCTGAAAGACCGCTCTTGCGGAATCACAGAGAACTCCACCGGCCGCTTTGAACTGCTCTCGCCGCTCCGCATTGGAGTCGAATCCAAGGACAGAGTAGCCGGCCGCCATTAATCGCTCGCTCATCGCGCTGCCCAGCAGGCCAAGTCCGATCAGACCAAGCGGCTTCATCGAACTGTCTCCGCTGTCAATTCGGTTTTTCGTGGAGCGAACCAGATGATGATCATACCGACCACGTAAATCAGTCCGCTCCACATGCCAACCTGAGCATAGTCGCCTTCAAACAGATCCATGCGAAAAGCCGTCAACAACACAACGCAGGCGGCGATGACACGACCAGTGTTGAAGGAGATTCCGGTTCCCGTTGAACGCACATGAGTCGGAAACAACTCCGGTAAGAACAGCGGCAACCAGCCGAAATAAGTGACCCCGCACAGCCCCAGCATGAACGTCACATACGGAAACAAAACGTGATGAGGATTGAGCTGCGTGAAGAGAAATGTACTAACTGCAAATGTGGCCAGACTGATCAGAAAATAAGATAAGCGTCGACCAACAAGACTGGCGATTACACCTCCCAGCAAACTGCCAACGATCGCACCGGATGATCTCTGGATCTGAGTCAACGCCTTCTTTCGTGGGTCAGCCTTCTTTGGTTTTGCTGCAGGCTTTCCGGCCACGCCCTTGCTTGTGGAATTTTCGTTGATGCCATGCGTTTCCATAGACGAATTCGCCGCCGCTAATTCGTTCTTTTTCGCAGCATCGGCTTCGTACTGATCGGTCCATGGAACAACCCAATTCGCATTAGCGGCGGTTCCGATCACAGGAATCGCTCCCAGACTGATCCCCAGCAATGTTCGATACAACAACGGCGGCTGGAACACTTCGATCACAGGAGCTTTTGCCTTCGCTTCACGGACTGCAGATCGAGCCGTCAGCCATCGCGACGACTCCGGAACTGCGATGAAGATCCAGGCAGCCAGCACCACCGGCGCCCCGCCGACCAGTAAAGTCCATCGCCAATTGTCGCTGGTGATGGCAAATGTGTAGCCGATGACTCCCAGGATAACGAAGCCGACATTGGCCGCAGTCCCCATGACTCCGGCCATCAAAGGACGCGATGCAGAAGGCCATGCTTCCGAGACCAACGCGACTGCGTTCGGCCATGCTCCACCAAACCCAAGGCACGCGATAAATCTCATCGTCCACATCAGCCGAACATCGTGGACGAAATAACAACCGAGTGTCAGCGTTGAGTAACAGGCAACGCTCAACGCCATCGCGCGAGTTCTCCCGAAGCGATCTCCCAGTGCGCCAAAAATCCAACCGCCGGCGGCCGCTCCGAAGAGAAACGCCGACTGAAACCACGCGAACCATTCGGTGATCAGCTTCTCTGGCGTATCTGGGCCCAACAGCTCCAGCATCATCTGACGGTGAATCAGAATGAACAGGGAGTTTTCCAGCCCCGCAAACATCCACGCCAGA
>CANHVD010000480.1 GCA_947463775.1 Planctomycetaceae bacterium
GCTCTCGCGTTCTCGCGAGCTGCCGCGAGACAGCAGGAAACAGAGTTCAGATTGCGGCGATCAAAAAGCAAATACTGAATGACGTTTTCGCGCGTCGTTTCTGTGTAATGCTCCTTGAAGTTCTCGGCATCACCACCTGCGTGCAGGAGTGACGACCAGAGAACATCTTCGCTGCCGCGATATCCCAGCGCGATATTCAGAGTCACATCAATGAATCGAGCTTGATTCTCAGCCCGCTCCAGATATCGACTCATCCAAAACAACGAATCCGCGACTCGGCACAACATGGGGGTATGTCCGTTATGTTTTCAGATACTGCCTGGCCGTTCACAAGTGTAACCGTACACCACAGGCAACACACCGTTCAAGCGACCTCACAATGGTGCTTTCTCGACAGAACTGCTCAGAGAATTCCTGTTGTGACCTGCGGATTTCCAAGCAAAAAGATGCTTTTGCTTAAGAATCAGGCAGAACAGCCAGTGGCTCAGGCGAAGAAGAACCACGGCCATGTTCTGCTGTTCACAGCGGCCACCGTCTCATTCGACAGCGCCTGAAGCTGGGTCAATTGAGCAGAGAACTCGGAGCTGACCGTCGATTTAATCAGATCGCCCAGTCGCTGAATCTTGCGCCCGATATCATCCGCTGGCAGTCCGGATTCCCGAGCAGTTCGCAAGGCCATCACGGCCGATTCCTTCTCCGCCAGCGCTGTACGAAGCACGGTTTCAGTATCTGAGGAGAAGACGCCGGTTCCAAGATACCGTTGAGGATTGAATTGATAATCGCGGAGGTTGTCCGAGATCTGCTGCAGACGAGATAACTGCTGACGTTCCTGATCGAACAGGTATCTTGACGCGCTGGCAACGGAAAACGGAGTCGGCTCCACGTTCCACCAGGCACGTATAAACTGATTGGTGAAAAAATCGTAGTGTCCACCGCCCGTGCCGTGCACAAACAGATCGCTGAACAAGATTCTTAGTGTGGCCGTGATTAGCCCGCCACGAGGAATCAGTTGTCGCCCACCGACCAGCAAGGTGAACAACGAAGCCGCTTCATTGCCCGGCAATATCTCAGTGATATCTGTTCCATTGGCTTCCAGAAATCTTTCGAAGCCCTGTTTCCGGATCGACACAATTTCGCGCGTCCCTTTCACCGGATCGACCAACCAGAACGGCAGTTCGCAATAAGATTCTTCAATGCGCAGATTTGGAAACGGATTTGCGGCGTTACGAATCTTATGCTCTGCTCGAAACGTATCCAATGCGCTGTTGTAGCAACGAGCAAACTCGAAGGGCCGAGCGAGCAGCTCAGCAAAGAACTGCAACACTTCGGGAAACGCGCAGATTGTTGACAGCGGGAACTCCGGCATTCGCCCGGCAATCCCTGCGTTCCACCGCACGATCAGATTGGCCTCCATCATCGAATCCGTGGCCAAAGCCGCGTATTGCTTTGCGATTTGCAGGAAACGCTCAGCTTCGAGGTGGCATCCACAATTCTGCAGTGCAGCGTGAGCAAGTGCGACTTCAGTCAGGATCAGGTC
The DNA here is from genome assembly GCA_947463775.1 of Planctomycetaceae bacterium. Classification (GTDB taxonomy): domain Bacteria; phylum Planctomycetota; class Planctomycetia; order Planctomycetales; family Planctomycetaceae; genus SXXK01. The sequence continues at coordinate 1,538 of CANHVD010000480.1, forward strand.
TGCAGGTTTGCGACGGCAGGCCCCCAACAACGAGGACTCAACGCTGAAGGATCCCGTTAATGCAGACATCTGCGACGACGTTGTCAGCGACGAATTCGGCTGTGTTTTATCGGCCAATAACTGAAACGGTGTGCTGGAGTTCGGGAACGGGAATGCTCCAGCATCGCCTTCATCGGTATCAATTACAACGGCGACGGCGACAGCATTGTGTTCGAGTGCGAATGTTTCCGTCGTCTGGTATTTGAACGTCAGGCCCGAATGAAAAATAACCGGCTGATGTCCTGTCACGATCAATGGTTGTGAACCGGGATCTCCTGAGATTGGTTGAACATCTTCAGCAAACAACCCGGCCGCACGACCAATCTCAACCAGCTTCGCTCGATAACCGATCGCGGCCTCTACCAACCGTCGTCGCGCGCTGTCTCGCAGCGCCTGCAGTCGTTCGTTGTGCAGAACACAACGGACTGCAGGCCACTCTGACAGCAGCGGCTCGAGCAATTGTTTTTCGTATGCGGATGACATGTTCGATAACTTCTGGTACTCAATAAAGCTCAGACACCGGGTTTACCCCCGAATGGCGTGGACTCGGGCTGTGTTTCGCAGCGTAGAGGCGAAATCAGAACGATAGTCGTCCCCCGAGTGGCGCAAAAGCCTGTGGACCACCGGGGCAGGCCCGGTGGCGGATGGAGGTGCCCGGTGTCCACGATCACGCATTCACGATCTCCCGAATCACATGACCATGCACGTCGGTCAAGCGCCGAGCGATCCCGTTGTGGTAATAGGATAGTCGCTCATGATCCAGTCCCAGCAGATGCAAGGCGGTTGCGTGCAGGTCGTAAGAGTACGTTGGATTCTCCGCGGCCTTAAAGCCAAATTCATCGCTGGAACCATAACTCGTCCCGCCTTTGATGCCACCGCCCGCCATCCATGCTGTAAACACGCCAGGATTATGATCGCGGCCCTTTTGCTTGCCCTGCATAAAGGGCTGACGACCAAACTCGCTGGTGCAAATGATCAAGGTTGACTCCAGCAGCCCGCGCGATTTCAGATCACTCAGCAACGCATGCACGCCGGTGTCGAGGACTCGTCCCCAGTATCCATGATCACGAACAATGTCCTCATGAGAATCCCAGTTCGGGCGAATCTTCTTGGCACCGGTATTCTCTGCTCCACAGAAAATCTGCACAAACCGAACACCTCGTTCCACCATTCGCCGAGCCAGCAAACATTGGCGTCCAAATGGCCCGATGTCTTCGTCTTTCAGAGCATAAAGCTCGTGAATCGACTGATGCTCTTTCGACAGATCCACCGCCTCCGGCGCGCTAAGCTGCAGCTTTGCGGCCAGTTCATAGCTGGCGATGCGAGCTTCCAGCAGAGAGTCTTCACTGCGTACTTCTGCGTGGCGACGATTCAGAATCTGCAGAAATTCGCGTTCCGGCTGCTCGTCAGTTAGCTGTCCTCCGGGTGGAAACAAATTGGCAATCGGATCTTTGTTGGCCGCCGTTTCGATCACGGTTCCCTGATGCATCGCCGGCAGAAATCCGGCTCCCCAGTTGAGCACTCCTCCGGGCGGGAGACCACGCATATCCGGCAACACCACGTACGACGGCAGATTGTCCGTTTCGCAGCCCAGCCCATAGGTCACCCACGAACCCATGCTGGGAAAACCAGGGCGAATGAAGCCGCTGTTCATCATGAACATCGCGGGACCGTGCAGAGCCGACTTGTTCTGCATCGAATAGATAAATGCCATGTCATCGACATGCTGGCCCATCAGTGGAAATAAGTCACTGAGCCAACGACCGGATTCGCCATGCTGACGAAATCGCCAGAAGCTGCGAGCGTACTCGCCAGCCACTCCGGCAAACGTCTGTTTGCCGAGCTCTGCATCAAACGCGGTCCCGTGTGACTTTTCCAATTGCGGTCGATAATCCCAGGTATCTACATGGCTGAGACCGCCCGGGCAGAAAATCTGAATGACCGAGGTTGCTGTGGCTGGATGATGAGGATCAACCACTGAAGTCCGTGCTTGTTCATCTGCAGCGAACGCAGATTTTTCCTGCAGCATGGCCGCCAAAGCCACGGCTCCGAATCCATCGCCCATCTTTTGCAGCAGATGTCTTCGAGATTGTTGCGTTGCAAACGATTCGCCATTCGACAGCCGACCAGACTGTGGATTCATTCGCGTTGTCCCAAAGAAAACAGCCCTGGGGAATTCACCGCAGGGCTGTTTTGATTCATGAAATCACCAGTTGTGAAATCTACTTCTTCGCGATAACGCGGGCCATTTCCAGAACCTTGTTGGAGTAACCCCACTCGTTGTCGTACCATGAAACCAGCTTCACGAAGGTTCCGTCGAGTGCAATGCCGGCTTCTGCGTCGAATACGCTGGTGCAGCTTTCGCCAACGAAGTCTGTCGATACAACTTTGTCAGTCGTGTAAGCCAGAACGCCCTTCATTGGGCCATCAGCAGCAGCCTTAACAGCCGCACAGATTTCTTCGTAAGTTGCTGACTTGTTCAGTTCCACAGTCAGGTCGACTACGGAGACGTCTGAAGTTGGAACTCGGAACGCCATGCCGGTCAGCTTCTTGTTCAGCTCTGGAATCACCTTGCCCACGGCCTTGGCAGCACCGGTGGATGAAGGAATGATGTTTTCCAGAATGCCGCGACCGCCGCGCCAGTCTTTGGCACTTGGACCGTCAACGGTCTTCTGTGTCGCTGTTGCAGCGTGAACAGTTGTCATCAGACCTCGCTTAATGCCGAAGGAATCGTTGATGACCTTCGCGAGCGGTGCCAGACAGTTGGTTGTGCAGCTTGCGTTGGAGATGATCGCCTGACCTGCGTAAGACTTGTCGTTTACGCCGTAGACGAACATCGGAGTGTCGTCCTTGGACGGAGCTGACATGATGACCTTCTTGGCACCAGCGGCCAGGTGAGCCTTCGCAGTGGCTTCATCAAGGAACAGACCGGTTGATTCAACAACGATGTCCGCGCCAACTTCGTCCCACTTCAGTGTGGATGGATCTTTAACCGCTGTCAGGCGAATCTTCTTGCCGTTGACGATCAGATTTGTGCCTTCGGTGGACACTTCACCTTTGAAGCGACCGTGGACAGAGTCAAACTTCAGCATGTAAGCCAGGTATTCTGGCTCGAGCAGGTCGTTGATACCTACGACTTCGATGTCCTGAGAAAAGTTCTGGATCGCAGCGCGGAAGACCATTCGTCCGATGCGTCCGAATCCGTTAATACCGAGTTTAATCATGGAAATGCCGTGTTTTTGATGTGACTAGTGACAGAAAGAGACAAGGGCCAAAATGGTAACGCCCTCGCCCGAAAGCGCCAATCGTTCCTGGGAACTGGCCGTTAACAGTCCTGGATTTGCATCGAATTAGCGGCATTTTGCAGGGCAGCCCGGGGGGGGCTGGCATCAAGACCGCAGGCCGGAAGCGACTCCATTCGTTTAACGGCGAGCCACAGGCGTAGGCGAAATACGGCAACGACTTGCTACTCGTCTTCGCACTTAGCGGAATGAAATCTCTTCCTGTAGCCGGATTCGTGAGAATTCGGAGCGTCCCCGTATAACGCATCTGA
>CANHVD010000481.1 GCA_947463775.1 Planctomycetaceae bacterium
CATTCACTCAGCATTCGACACTGTGAGCAGCTCGGTCCAACCGCTTGGCGTGCTCTGGAACCGATGTCCGAGAACGGTGCCGATCATACGCATCTGAATCCCGAAGGTGGTCGGGCCGTAGCCGCTTTGGTTGTCACAGCTTTGAGGGACGAAATCCAAAAAACGGAACCACTGTTCTCGCAGGAGAAGATTGACGCTGCAACCATCCCACTGGTCTATTCCAGCAGTGTCTCTCAGGGAACATTGCAGCTCGACGAGACCGATTCAGATGTGACTATTCGACAGTCGGGAGAAATCGTTCTTTCCTATCGAAAGCAGGCCCCCGCAGTCCCGGACGGCATTGATCCGGTTTATTCACGCTCTGGATTCCTGCATCCGGTGGCTTCGCCAGCGGGCCATGTGCTCACGGAAATGTATCCTTTCGATCATGCTCATCAGGATGGCATTTTTACTGCGTGGGTGAAAACAACCTGGCATGAACGCGAGATTGATTTTTGGAACCTTGCCGGTGGCACCGGGCGAGTTCTGCATCAACGAGTCATCAGGACGTTTCTTGAAGATGGCGGTCTTGGATTTGAATGCGATCTGATTCATCGAGCCGTCAAAGATCCCGTAGTAGATGTTCTGAGAGAAAGATGGCGGATCAAAGCTTTTCAGACCGATGGTTCCTACCACGGTTTTGATCTGGAGACGACTCAGTCCGCGCTGACAGACAAGCCGCTGGTCGTCCAGAAGTATCACTACGGTGGAGTCGCGTTTAGGGGGCCAGTCGCCTGGCTAACCGACAAAGATGGTGATGCGAAGACGTCAGGTGACGAAGTGAACGCAAGCATTATTCATGAGCCAAGTGAGTTCCTGAATGATAACGGCTCCGATCGAATCAAAGGCAATCATGAGCACGCGCGTTGGGTCGCTCTGACGGGGCAGATGAATGGACGCGCCGTGACAATTTCCGTACTTTGTCATCGCGACAATTTTCGGGCACCACAGGCCGCACGAATCCATCCCACAAAACCGTACTTTGTATTTTCGCCGTGCGTCGAGGACGATTTTGCAATCGATCGCGAGCATCCTTTTCGAGGTAAGTACCGGTACCTGATCACGGATGCGGCACCAGACAGCAAATGGCTGGATGAGCAGTGGAGCCAGTGGTGCAAATAGTCGCAGGGAATCAGGCCTCTCTTTATCAGACCTTCCGTTCTTTGATGATCAGAAGTCTGTAATCAGGGCTTTCATGAAGGTTCGTGGTGACTCTTTCGCTGCGAGGATGTAGAGTTTGATGCTCCAATGTTGATTCGGTTTATTCAGGAGTGATCCGAGTATGACACAACAGCATGAGACGAACCGACAGCCGTCCGGCAGGCTCCGACGACGTGATATTTTGCGCACAGGTGTTTTCGCTGGAGCTGTAGCGTCGCTGACCGGATTCCTGAAGGCAGAGGTGAAAGCAGGACGGAACGCGACGCGAAAACGCGTTGTGTTTGTGCATCTGGATGGCGGCCCGCCGCAGCTTGATACGATCGACCTGAAACCCGAAGCCCCCATGGAGATTCGTGGCGAGTTTGCGCCGATCGCAACATCGGTTCCGGGGATCAACATCTGTGAGTTGCTTCCAAAACTCGCATCGATCGCCGATCGGATCGCGTTTGTTCGATCTCTGGTCGGTTCTGCGGGTGCTCATGATGCCTTCCAGTGTCAGTCCGGGTTTGAAGCAAAGAATCTGGAGTCACTTGGAGGCCGCCCGGCCCTTGGCTCCGTCGTCACCAGACTTCAGGGATCTCCCAAAGATGAATCTCCCGTCTTTGTAGATCTGATGCAGGGACGTGCGCTTGTTCGAAACAGCGCGAGGCCAGGATTTCTGGGACCGGCCTACCAGGCGTTTCGACCTGATATCTCTCACTTGTTTGCGCGAGAACTTGAGCCGGGAATGAAGAATGAGTTGGCTCGCCTGGGATCGAACCATTCTGTCAGTCTGAAACTCGACGGGACAATTAGTCTGGATCGGCTGACAGATCGAACCGGACTGCTATCGCAATTCGATACGTTCCGGCGTGACGTTGATTCTGCCGGAATGATGCTGGCTATGGATCGATTTACAGAGCAGGCTGTCGGCATCCTGACATCAGGAGCGTTGTCAGATGCTCTTGATTTCACCAGGGAAGATCCGCACGTGCTGAATCGCTATATTCTGACCGCTACCGGAGGTCGACCGAATACGACATCAGAAGATCCCGGGGCCACTCAAAAGTTTCTCCTCGCTCGTCGACTGTTGGATGCCGGTGTCAGATGCGTGAGTCTTTCAATCAGTGACTTTGATACTCACAGCAATAACTTTCCTCGAATGCGTCACGTCCTGCCAATTGTGGATCATGGACTTGCCACGCTGATCCTGGATCTGGAAGAGCGAGGTCAGCTGGACGATACGCTGATCGTTGTCTGGGGCGAGTTTGGTCGTACACCGAGAATTAATCCAAAGAACGGTGGCCGAGATCACTGGCCTCAGGTGGGCCCTGCTCTGCTGGTGGGAGGCGGTTTGAAAGGTGGACAGGTTATCGGGGCCACGGATCGAACGGGCAGCGATGTCGTCTCCCGCCCCGTTACATACAAAGATGTCTTTGCAACGATTTATCACCATCTCGGCATTGAGGCGCATCGCACGGCGATCATGGATCCTCAGGGTCGGCCGCAGCACATTCTTGATCAGGGCGAAGTCATTCGAGAACTGGTTTGACGGCGATGTTGGCCCGGGATTTTCCTGAACCCGCAAATGCCGTTGGAGACATCTCGCGTTCGATTATTCAGAGTCGTCCGCAGACAGGTATCCGATACCATTGGTCAGTGTCTGAGCTTTGGCTGATTCGGGTCAATAACCTGCACGCTCGGGCGCTCTGATAAGTCGACAGGGTCGGCCGAATTCGAGTTGGGGAAACCCGTCGAAAACGAACTGACCCAGACCGAACCTTTCATGCCGCTGACCGCAGTGCTGATCAACCGTTTCTGAACGAAGCGTGCTAGTGCCATTCGCAGTTGAGGAATCAATAAGAGAAACCCTGCCGTATCCGTGATGATTCCGGGGGTCAGCAGTAAAGCTCCCGCAAGCAGAATCAAAACACCGGCGATGATCGACAAGGATGGTGACTGACCGGAAGCAACCTGCTGTTGGATCTCTCGAAGAGCTTTCATTCCCTGCCACCGTACGAGACTCACCCCCAACATCCCGGTGAACAGCACAAGCGCGATCGTCCACCCAAGGCTGGTTCTCTTTGTGAGTTCAATGAGCAGCCAGAGTTCAGTCAACGGTATGATTGCCAGTAACAACAGGAATCTCAGAAACACGGGCTCTGCCTTCGTGAGATTGACTTTCATTTTGTGCACAGCCACAAGTCGCGCCGTTGCAACCACATCATAACCGATTACTTCAAAATCAGAATACGGACCGGACTCCTCCAGACTGCACAAAGTGTTAGATCGAGGGCAGGAATCGAGAATGATCACCGTCTTTGTTTTTGGGCGACCACGCGGTTCGCTGCCGAAAACGGCCCGCTGGCGTTATCATTCCCACATCGACACAGTGCTGAATTGTGAGATGCGCGGAACTGGTGAAGCTTAAGAGGATGCCATCTGTCGATGACCATTTTACGATAGATGATTCTTATCGCCGTCCTTTTCTCCATATCTACGACAATCCAAATCTGACACCCCAGCGCCAATTGCGCTGGCAACAAATACTGAGAACAGGAAGTCGAAGAGGGATTCTTGCCGCTCTTCAAAGGGAGTGATTTATGAAGATGCGAAACGGCCTGCAGGTCTTCGATCAATGTGGATGTCGAGCGATCTGGCGGCGGTCATTGATTCTGATGTTCGTCATCATGGCCTATTGTCGAACGCCGGCGATGGCCCAAAGGAATGAAACAGGCAAAGAGATTGCGAAAGATCTGTTGAGGGCTCTGATTGAGTCTCAACTTGAACGTCAGGGAAGAGAATCTTATGGTCCGGGGAGGCCTGTTCCACCGGTCATCGGAGAGATCCCTCGGCCCACTCAGGCGACACCTGAGATGATTCAGATTCGTAGAATACTTGCATCCATGAGTCAGGACACAAACGCATTGTCAGCGGTTGTGTCGGAAGAAGGACGCCGAAACCCGGATTTGCGACGTCTCACGGCTGATATGATTCAGTTTCAGGGAATCGTCCGGGCCGGACAGCAGCGAGCCGATCGCGAGAACAATCATCTGGCGATGCAGTTAGCGATTCAGAATATGGACCAGGCCTGGAAGCCACTTGCGCATCAGATCGGCACAACACGAAGTAGTTCGGTGACATTGCGACAGACAGCTGAGCGAATCAGTCAGCTGGATGTGCAGGCCTGTCAGATTCTGGGAATCCGTGACCAGTTCAACATGCGTGAACTTGTTCGAGCTGCGGATGTTCTGTCAGCAGACATCAGAACGTTGATGGATGAAGTGAGCTACAACGGTTCGTTGTCTCCGGACCGGAGTCGACTTCTGGCCAGACTTCGGAAGCTTCAGGATCAGGCGACGCTGTTTGCCAATCTTGCTGCCGGGGGCGGACAATTTCAGGCTGTTGTTGCCGAATACCGAAATCTGTTTCAGTCCTGGCAAGTGCTGCGACCGGAACTGGATCAATACTCCGCACGCACCGTAAGCCGAACAGCGGCCAGAATTCAGGAGACGCACAGAACCATCCATCAGTTGCTGCGACTGGAATTCAGTTTTGACCAGACGATGGTTCAAAAGATGGCAGAGACGCTGGAACGTGAACTGACAGATCTGTATCGATCGATCACACTGGAACAGATGCTGTCTCTGACAGACAACAGGTCGTTGCCAGCTGCTGCAGATGAGTTATTCGGTACGGCTCAGAACCTGACTGATGTCGTGTCTCGAAAAGAAGCGATGCCTGCGGTTGGAGAAGCCTGGCTCTATCTTCAGGAACGCTGGGAGTTGTTCGAATTCTATTTGGTGACAATTAGAACCCCGGAGATTCGGCGCAGGATCGAAGGAGTCAGCCAGTCGATTTATCTGTTACAGGATTCGATCGGAGTCACCGTTACGTTTGATCGAAGAGTCCTCTCACGTCAGGCTGCGACGCTGGAAGGTA
>CANHVD010000482.1 GCA_947463775.1 Planctomycetaceae bacterium
ATATCAGAACGTTGAACGCTGGATCGTGCGACCATGAAGTTGATTCTACTAAATTGCCGATCGTTGCTGCTGGCGGCTGTTGTGTTAAGCACTTACTCCGCAAAACAGTGCGGCGGTCAGACCCCAACTGCAGGTGAAACAGCCTCAGCACCGACAGCAAATACCGGGACTACCGAGTCTCCCGCTGTTGCTGCAAACCCCACATCGTCCAACACCGAGGCTCCGGCCACTGAACCCGTTGTTGAGCTGCCTCTACCTCAGCGCCCTTACCAGGTCGTGGTCGAGGTAGGCTTTGATGGCAGCGATACTCGCGGTCCACTGACCCAAAGTTTACTGACTGAAGACATCCGCAAGGGTCTGCAGCGAATGTATGGGCATATGTGGAATGCCGAGGTACGCAACAGTGGCTGGCTGATTCCCGCCAGCTCCTACCGGCTTGAGCGTCTCACAGAAGCAGACGTTCAGTCTCACTACGATGGCTCCGCGGTGGAAAAGGTTATTCTGATTGGTGTCTCCGGAAATCAAAATGCATTTGAGGTGAGCTGTCGAGAATTCGATGTCAGGGTTCAGGAACTGACGCCGCTTCTGAAGCTGCAAACGAATGATGTTCAGGAAGTGGGAGCCATCGCATGCCGTCTGGCTCGTGACAGTTTTCGCCCTGTGACGATGTTCTTTGCTCCATCTGTCGACAAGACGGAACTGGAATTCGAACTGCAGGCTGGAACACTGACTCCGCCAGATCCTAGTGCGGCACAAATTGCAGACGGAGACGTTCTTCGACCATTTCTCCGACAATTGGACCGTCGCAATCCTGGAAAAGTCAAAAGCCTGCAAAGACTTGACCTGAGTTACATAAGAGTCACTTCATTCAATCAGGAACTTCGAACAGATGCCGTGTCACCGGAGGATGCGCCCGTTCGAGTTGAAGACGTAACAAGTGTTCCGGCAAGTTATACAGACAATGGTCATGTAAAAGGCGTCCTCATCTCGCATGGCCTGGTGCCATTCGGCGGGCGAGCAAGAAGTGTTCAGCAGATTGCCTTGCGTCAACGCCCGGCCGCAACAAAAAGTCGAGTGCGACTGGTGCTACAGTCGCGTCCGGATCGACCACTGATCTGTTTTCGTGTCGACCGAGTTTCAAAGCTTCGTCAAACCGATGTTAACGAAGCGCCCGGCGTGCGCATGTTGTCGGATCGCAACGGAGATATTGAGATTGAAGTCGATCCACAGAATCCAACCTTCTGGCTCTATGTCTACAGCGGCAGCGTATTGCTGGCTCGCGTGCCTTACGCTCCGGGTTTGATTCCTCGCGATACTATGAAATTGCCGGATGACTCTGTGCGGCTTGGTGTTGAAGGAGAACTGTACCTGTTGCGAGATCAGCTTGTTGATATGGTCGCCCAGAAAGCCGTCTACATGAGCATTGCGAAAAAGTCGGCGGCCGAAGGAAATGTTCCGGGGATGGAAGCTGCAATCACTCAACTTGATGCCCTGCCGGGACAAAAGCGGTTTGATGAATTACTCAACAAGATCAAGACGGATGCGTTAACAAAAGCTGATCAGCAGAAGAATACTGGAGCCCGCAAAAAGGTCGAAAAGCTGTGTACAAAAATGGGCGAATCGCTGACTCTGTTTTTTGCGGGTGACAAGCGTCTGCGAGAAGCACAGGAAATCGAGCAACTTCGTCAGTCGGCGGAAGCACGGGCTGGTGCAGCAGCTCCCGCCAGCGAAACGCCTGCACCCGCTCCGAATTGATAGCTTGAACCACGACGGTGCGTCAGAAGCTGATCTGGTCGTGACGGTTGTCCGGACAAAATCAAATCTGCCGGTATAGATCCCTTGTTTCCTGTAACAAACACCCGCAAAACGTGCCGTTCTGAGGCATGGTTACTGGTCCGAATCCTCTGCTTCCGGCCTTTGAAGTCACTCCGCGCATGCAAGACACCGCTAAGCCCAAAATCATCGCTGTGATGCCAGCCTACAATGCGGCCACCACGCTGGAGCGAACGCTTAAAGACATCCCTCCGGGAACAGTCGACGAGATCATTCTCGTTGACGACTGCAGTCGGGACAATACAGTCGAGCTGGCCAAATCACTCGGGCTGACCGTGATTCGGCACGAGAAGAACACCGGTTACGGTGGCAATCAAAAGACTTGTTACACAGCTGCACTGGAACGCGGAGCTGACATCGTCGTTATGATCCACCCGGATTATCAGTACGACAGCCGCGTGATCCCGGTGGCAGCAGAACTAATTCGTCTTGGCAATTGCGACGTAATTCTTGGGTCGCGGATTCGCACTCGACAGGAAGCACTGCAAGGCGGAATGCCTGCCTGGAAGTACATAGCGAATCGTTGCCTCACAATCTTCGAGAACGTCGCCCTCGGACAAAACCTGGGAGACTTTCATAGTGGCTTTCGAGCCTATCGGCGTGAAGTCCTGGAGAATGTTCCATGGCAGGAAAACTCCAACGATTTTGTCTTCGATACGCAGTTTCTTGCTCAAGCCGTCTTCTTCAACTTCCGTCTCGGCGATATCCCCGTTCCAGTCCGCTATTTTGCGGAAGCCTCCAGCATCAATTTTCACCGCAGCACTCGTTACGGATTGCTGACACTCTGGGTTATGTTCCAGTTCTGGTGCAACCGCGTTGGGTTATGCCACTCCAATATCTTCAGGCACAAAACGTCACATCATCAGGCGTGATTCCAACAGCGGAAGTTGCCGCAGTGAAATCCAGGAACGACTCCGTCAATAATTGACCTGAGCCTGAAACCGCAGAAGCTGCCCGCTGAACTGATCATAGGAACGCGTGTTGGCGGTACTATTTGCCTGCGTGTTTGTGCGATCGGTGATCGTGTACATGGCGACGAGTTCCAGTGACTTGGAAAACTGCCACTCTGTTCCAAACTCCCATTCTTCAATTTGAGCAAATGGTGCGTTTCGTTCGGTCTTGTACCCACCTTGGTAATAGTTCCAGCGAGCGAACGGGATCAGCTCTCCCTTCTCCAGCTTTTGACGGTACATCGCCATGGCGTATCCGCCATACAGGGCAGACTCAGTCACCTCTGTCTGGGCAGCATTCAGAGCGGGCCCATTCCCCACGGTCCATTCCGATTGGAAACCGAGAGGCTGAGGATAGTAGATGAAGGTCCAGGCAAGTCTCTCTTCCTGAATGCCGTTCGGATTTCCGTTCTCGAGCGTTCCCAAAGGTCTCACGGCCGGGCCGACACCAAGGGGGCTGATGGAACTTGAGAGGACCGAATACTGCCCCGTGTAACCCTGCATACCCACTTCAACAAGCTGGCAGTCATTCAACCAGAAAGGATAAGCGACACCGGCTACTGCATGAAGGTCATCGTTTTGTTCTCGGAATGAGCCACCCTGCCCGTTATAGACTCCAAAGCCGACCATTCCGTAGTTCCCCGAACCCTTTAAGCCCTCGTCCATAATGTACTTGAAGGTGTCTTGGACATCGACAGGCGTCCAATAACAGAAGATCCCCAGATCGCGTTCATTTCGGACCGCACTGTTCAATGCATCGTTACGATCAAGCGGCAAACGATTGGAACTGGACTGCAGATTCTCCCAGCCATACGGAACCTTGGACTGGCCGATTCGAAAGCGAAACTCTTTCTGATCATCCAGTGACACGTCGGCATACAAGTCCCGAATCTGCGCGAACTGATTGGCATCCGGGCTGCCAGGCACGCTGGACGCAAAGTCCGGCTGGAAATAGAGAGACAGATGATCTGAGACATCACCAGAAAAGATGAGCCGAGCTCGCCGAATCAGAAAGCTTTGGTTGTTTCCGATCGAACTGTCGCCCACATACTGTGCCGGCGCTGGACCATCATTGTCCATGATGTCGTTAACACGGAATTGGGCGTACCCTCGAATGGTATATTTTTCGAACCACTTCTTGTCTTTCTTAGCGTCCTCTTCCTTTTTCTTTTTCGCGGCTTCAGCATCCTTCTGAATGCTCTCTTCTATCTTTGCCAGCCTCTCATCAGCCTGCTGAGTTCGCTGCAGCAACTCTTCGAAGGAATCTGCCGTCCCCGGGCGTTTCCTGAGACATCCCGGTCAGGTATGAAGTGCCCGGTCTTCCATACACAGATAATTCCGCTTCCAGTCTGGCATTGCTTTCCTCCAGCTCCGCCATTCTCGATTCCATGGCGCGCAAGCTATCAGCAAAACGATCTTCTGAAACAACCGACTGCTGAGCGTGCAGTTCAAGGCCAAGGGACCACACACATGCCACCAGGAGAGAGGTGCCGACACGCTTCGTTTTGCCGTTCATCTTGTCTGTTTCCCCTTCCCGCGGGAACTTGTCTGTGCGAACACACCGTGCTCTTCCTCCGGCGGTGCTCTCGTTAGTTCACCCATGGCAGTTCAGTCCACCCGGTGAACGATTTTCGGCCCATCGAAATTGCGTTCCAGCTCAACAGAAATGGGCGTGAGATTCACTGCCGGAAAACTACTGCCAGGAGCATTCCGGACAGAGACTCGATATCGGATAAAGAACGATTCAATTAACCTCCGATGACCCGAGTCTTAACAATGTGAAGGCGGCAGAATTAACACGCGGATCATTATCTGGCTGATCCTGCCGATGTTCGATAGGCGATTCTTTACTATCGTTAACTTCGTTAGGAACGGCATTGTCTTCACAAGGGCTGATGTGCAAAAAATGCCGGACGGAAAACCTATTGTTAAGAGACTCGCAGTCACTCTTCTGAACATTCATTGCGGTATTGGTAGCCGGACTGAGCCAGCGACACAGAGAATGCAGAAATCGTTAACAAATGTGTCCGCTGATACTCAACATTTTGACAGCATCCTCGTAAACCGGGGCGGTCTGGTGGACAATCGCATGAAACGTCCACAAAATGCGGCAACCACAGGAAAACTTCCAACGCTGGCTGTTGGGAGAATTTACCAGCCCTTTTCGTTCGGCCTGTGGGCCACTCCTTCCTCTTCCAGCCACGCCCATTATTGCCCAGGAGCAAATTGACAGATGTCTCAACCGGGAAGTCAGAGCATTCAAAGCGTTCTGAAAGAAACTCGAACATTTGCACCACCAGCCACTTTTTCCGCCAATGCACATATCAGC
>CANHVD010000483.1 GCA_947463775.1 Planctomycetaceae bacterium
GCATAACCTTCGTACATTGGAGTACGCTGTTCACCGGGCCCGACATCGCTCAATGCCATCTGGAGAACTCGAACGGCATCGCGCCGCAGTTCAATTGGCTGTTCGCCTGACACCATAATGTTGACAGCGGCTTCCGCGGATGAGGGGCTGAGTGTCGTCGTGCGCATCAATCGCCCCAGCGAAAACCAGAGCAGGCCTGTGGGGTGCGACACCAGTGCTTTTCTCAATGCATCGCGCTGTTCGTCATTGAGACGTGTCAGCAGCACTGCGGCAGAGTATCGAATGTGACGATCGTCGCTCGCCAATGACTGTGCGATCTCGTTCAGAACTTTATTGAACGTCGCCGCGCTTGTCACAGAAGTGAGTGCTTCCAGTGCGAATCGCTGAACCACCAGGTCACGGTCGGTTAGAAGCTTTTTCAGAGATTCCACTTCCGGGGCGGCGGGGTTGGTGCGACCAATGGCCCATGCAGTCCGGGCTCGTACCAAAGGAGGACCTGCGGTACTGAGTTTCATGGCCGTGATTGAATCAAGACCCCCGTACATCTCAACCAGAATCTCGATCGCTCGCATTCGTTCAGAAACACGCCGCGTTTCTTCCATCGCCGCTGTACGGAAGACGTCAGCACCAAGCGATTTCGCCAGCGGCAGCCATTTGGCTCGTGACCAGCTTGTGTTAGGTTGTTCGGCACGCAGAACTACGTTGGTCTTCTCCGTTGCGTCGGCGTTTGCCGTCAGTGAAATCGCTGGCACGGGGCCGGATTCATGCGAAATGCGGAAGATGCTTCCCCGAGTTCCTCGGCCACCAACACTGACAAACAGACTTCCATCTGGTCCAACTTCCATGTCAGTCGGAGCGAATCCGAACTGATCTTTGCCTTGAGCAAATTCGATCGGCTGACTTTTCCAGCCTGCACCTTGAGAAGTCAGAGTCACAACCAGGATGCGTCCCAGCGTCCAGTCCTGAACAAACAACGCACCGCGATAGGGATCAGGAAACTGTGAATGTTGATAACAGATGACTCCTGTCGGTGAACCGCGCCCGAACGTGGCGAGAACGGGAGGCATGTCCGGATAGCTTCCGGGACGTTTCAGTCCCGGAGTTACGTAGCCAGCATTCGACAAAGGCAGGACATGAAAAACCTGAGTGGGAAGATACAACGGCAATGAGATATCTCTTTCATCATCGCTGTCAAAGGTGAAGAAGTCGCCGCTGCCATTGAAGGCGAAATCATAGGCATTGCGAAATCCGTCTGAAACGATTTCACCGCCTGATAAATCGGGCTTCAATCTCAGCAATGTTCCGGACACAGGATTTTTGATGGGTGATGTCGGTACCGTCGCATACGACGTTGTCACGCCCGAAAAATTTCCCGCGATGATATACCACCAGCCATCAGGGCCTTTCTGAATGGAATGAACATGATGTTCACCGCCGGCTTCGATTTTCATAAAGACCTGAGATGGTCCGTCGGCGACGTCGTCTTTATTGTCGTCGCGAAAAATCTGGACACCTTCGTCTCCGGAACAGATCAGGCTCGAGCCCAGAAAAAACATCCCCTGAGATCCAGTCGCTGGCTTGTCTGCAAACTGCTTAAAAGTGTCCGCTCGACCGTCATTGTTTGAATCGATCAGAATCCGGACATAACCCGGTCCGGAAACGACAATGCGTCCTTGAGAGTCGACGGTCATCGAATGAATGTCATGTGCGAGATCATCGTCGGCGTAAAGTTCTACCCGAAAACCTGGCGGAACTTGGATCCCGGGAGACTCGGGCGGCGTCACGGCGATTGTGTCTGCCCCCGACTGGCCAAAGATGGGCTCGGGGGAAAAGTAAACAAAGAAGACCGTGAGAATGGGCAAAAGGAGGCGTGTTGAGAAGGCAGTGGATGTCATTCAGCGAAGTCCTTTTCGGCATTGGCAGTCGAGTTCGGCCCACCAATGTAGCGAATTTGGTGCCATTGTGTGCAGAGCAAAGCGGCACCGTTGGCGAGGGCTCCGACTGTCGGTAAGATTTGGCTTCAAACAGTGGTTTTCTTTGGTGGCCCGCGACTTTTGGCTGGTCTTTGCAAGTCCAATTCCACACCTAAGTGGCCGTCAACCATCATCAGTCTGGCCTCTCCATTTATCCTGTCTTCTCAATGTCTTGCTCCGGAGTTGATGCTTCAATGTCGTTCAGTCTGATTCAGGAAGTTCTCGAGCCTCTGCAATCCATGAGGCTCATTGATCCGCACACGCACATCAATCCTCATCAGCCTGCGTCAAAGACACTCGCGGATATTCTGGGCTATCACTACTACACCGAGCTTGCTCATTCATCCGGGATGCCCAAATCGCAGATTGAAGAACCTGGTCTCGCGCCGAAAGAAAAGGTGGGACGACTGATTCCATGGCTGACGACGATTGAAAACACGGCTCAATACAGTTGGTTGCTGGAGATGTGTCAGGTCTTCTTTGGTTTTCAGGAAGATCGCCTGACGGTTGATAATTGGGAAGCACTTTATGATGGATCTCTGAAGCAGATGCAGGCTGCAGATTGGGAGCAGCAGGTTCTGGATCGTTCTGGTCTTGATCAGGTTTACCTGACAAACGACTTTGATGATCCTCTGCAGGGATTTGACACGAAGAAATATGTTCCGTGTCTGCGAACAGACGATCTGGTCTTTCATCTTGGCAAAGCGACAGTTCGCGAACGACTGCAGAAAGCGACTTCGTTGACGCCGACAAATGCGGCTGAGTTGAAAGACGCAGTCGGCAAGTTATTCGCTCATTTCAAAGCGAACGGAGTACGGGCTTGTGCGATCTCATTACCTCCTGATTTTTCACCGGCCGCCGTCAGTGCTGCCTCGGCCAGCGGACTTGTTTCGAAGGTGTTTGCTGGGAATGACCTGACCGCCAGTGAATCTGCGACACTCAGTCAGTTCGTCTTCTGGACTCTGGCGGAGTACTGTGTTGAGTACAAGTTGCCGTTTGATTTGATGATCGGAGTGAATCGCCGCGTCTATGAAGACGGCGTATTTCAGGGGCAGGACCTTTACGATTCACGAACTTCCCTGATCCAATACAAAGCGCTGTTCAATGCGTTTCCAACGGTACTGTTCCCGGTATCCGTGCTTGCGGAAACCAGCAATCAGGAACTCGTCAGTTACTCCTGGATTTTCCCCAACGTGATTACCAGCGGACATTGGTGGTACTCCAACATTCCGGTGCACATCGAGACGGATACGCGGGCTCGGTTGCAGGCTGTGCCAATGACAAAGCAGATCGGGTACTACAGCGACATGTACAAGCTGGAGTTTGCTTTGCCAAAATTTGCGATGTATCGCCGGATTTTGGCGAAGGTTTTAGCGGAAGACTTCGTGATTGGACGTCGCTGGTCAGTCGACCGTGCCGTAAGCCTGGGGAAACAGGTGCTCCGTGGAAACGTGGAGACCATTTTCGGCAAATGTGACTGAGTCCGGCAGTGGTAGATGGTGAGATTGTCAGAAACCCTGCTCTGGAACTGAAATTGTCGGTTTTCGTACTGGCAGTCGGCTGTATTTCAAGCCAAAGTTGGGAGACTTCAAACAGCATGATCGTTCACTGGAACTCCTGCGGGTTCTGTTGGATGATTGGCGATTACGAGTGCTCCTGGTGAAAACCCTCCCTGTATTCCAACCAGTTTGCACTCACCTGAAATGGGCAGATTCATGGCACGTATAGTCCTGTTGAAAGACGGTCAGTCGTTTCCCTACGAACTGAAGAGCTTTCCTGCGCGGATGGGAAGACATCCTGACTGCAATGTTCAGGTGGACTCCAACATGGTGTCCAGGTTTCATGCTCAGCTTGTCCAGGTGGACGGCAAGATCATGCTTGAGGACCTGGCCAGCGGCAACGGTTCCTCAGTGAACGGCAAGGCGTTGGAGAAACATCAGCCGCATCCTCTGCATCACAACGATCGCATTAAGCTCGGCCCGATCAAGTTTCGCTTTGAAGACGAAGAAGAAGATTCCTCGTCCAGCGGAATGATTGCGGGATTGGATCTCAGCGATGGCGCGACGTCGACCATTATGGGCTCCGCGTCGGCTCGAGGTTTTGGTGTGTTTGAAGTTCGTCCTGAGGACAAGCTTCGCGGCATTCTGAAAATCAATCAGAGTCTTGCTGGGTTGATTGAGATCGGTGGGATCGCGAACAAGATTCTGGATACTCTGTTTGAGATCTTCCCGCAGGCCGATCGCGGCACGATCCTGATGAAAGAAGAACGAGGCGCCCGGACTCCGCAAAATGCTCCTCAGCGCAGATTTATTCCGGCGGCTCAGAAGCGAAGACAGGAAGGCGATGATGAATCTGTGCGACTCAGTCGGACGATTCTGGACCGCGTATTAAACGATAAGGCCGGGATTCTTTCGGCTGACGCGGCGAATGATTCGCGGTTCAGTGCCAGTGAATCGATCTCAAGCCTGACGATTCACTCGATGATGTGCGTGCCATTGTTAAGCATCGAGGGTGAGCCTTTTGGCATCATCAACCTGGATACTCAGAATCCGATGAAGCGATTCACGGATGAAGATCTGGAACTGCTGCTGGCTGTCGCTAATCAGGCCGCTCACTCCTATGAAAACGCACGGCTGATGCAGTCGTATATCGACAAGCAGAAGCAGGATAAGGAGATGAAAATCGCCAGCGGCGTTCAGAGAGCGCTGTTGCCGGAGAAGCTGCCGGAGGTGCCCGGATATCGCTTTTACGCGTCGTACGATGCGGCCCAGGCGGTTGGTGGAGACTACTTCGACTGCTTCATGATCGGCGAACGAAAGGTTTGTATCTCATTCGGAGATGTGGCGGGAAAAGGCGTTCCAGGCGCTTTGATCATGTCGCGTATCGCCAGCGTTGTACAGAACACCATGAGCTTCACGGATGACGTCGCCCTTGCCATTCATAGAATTAATTCCCACATGTGTCATAACATGGTGGAAGGTCGCTTCGTGACTTACATCCTCGGTGTGATCGATCTCGATACAAACCGGATTACGATTGCGAATGCCGGACACATGTCTCCGCTCATCCGTCGCGCAAATGGAGAAGTCGATGAGATCGATGATTCCACAATCGGCATTCCGATCGGCATCATGGA
>CANHVD010000484.1 GCA_947463775.1 Planctomycetaceae bacterium
CAGTTCTCCACGCGACCGAGCGGATGAAGTTCGATAAAGTCAACGTCTGGCGCGGGCGTAGTATCTTCATCACCCACGTCGAAACGCGAGCCGAATCGCAGCTCACTCATGCCGACGGGTTTGGAACTGCCATGCAGCACCACGTCGAGTCGAATGGGTTTTGTATTGTCGTAGCTCTCCGGGATGATCACACCATACGGTTGCACAGAACCATCAACTGCGGAGACAAAGCCACGCAGCACTTTGCCTTTCTTTGTTGTCCAGTTTGTCGTGTTGGCTGCCAGTGCTTCGGCTCGTCGCGTGCCACTGGCGAGTGCTTTCTTCACCAGCAACTCATCGTTTGGCGCGAGTGGAGCGTCATATCGCAGCGCCCAGACTATGCCTTTGTGGAATATCTCGACATCAGCCACGAAGTCCGGATTCGCATGACGGACCGTTGAGAGTTTCGTCTCCAGTTGAAGCAGGAGGTCCTGCGGCTCATCGGCCACGACGAATGGGCTCAGGACGGAGATGCTGCAGATCAGAAGCAAAGACTTCACTGATACAAAGTCTGTCAGGAATGTCCGGATCTTTTGTGGTGTTGTCATGAACATGCCCTGATTGAGAACCTCTGACAGAACCGTTGTGTGGATGTGTTCTGGCGAATAACGAGATAACAGACAAGCACAAACGCAAAAAGGGAGCAGCAACCGGCCTTGCACAAAAGCATCGACACTTTATCCAGCGCATTACGAACTCTGGCGCCGGTCGGCTTTTCGAGTGCGGGAGCATTGTATTCAAGCTCAATCCGAACACTTATTGAAACGCTGGCCCCGAGAATGTGTCCACGGGGTCAGCTCTATGAAATGGAAGTTGTCATAAACTGAAGGCCTCATCTGATGGCTGTCACGGTATTGGTCAGGGGCTTCTATCGCGCAGCCCCTTTGGTGCGTCCCAGGCGTTGGTCAGCGTCTTTCAATGAAATATGTCGGAACAGCCACAGCAGGACACCGTAAAACGCAGCGTTCAGCAAATAGAATGCCCAGGCGGGATCGGGGATTTCCTGGACCGCAGAGACTCCCGACTCAATTCTCTGGATCACAACTGTTGGACTGAGTATCAACAGGTATCGCGCAGCGCCCGACATCGCAATGTTGAAGCCAGTCGCTAAGAAATATTGGATCCCCAGCGGCAATGTCAGCCATGTGACAATCAGGAAAATGGCCAGCAGAATTGCGCGAACCTGAGAGCGGATCTTCACCCCCAGCCACAAGGAAAACCATGCAGTCAGCGGCAGGTAGATCAGAACGAAAACAGTTGACCACAGGACATAATCCCAGCCGTAGTTTTTGAACCACTTTTCGAACAAGTAGATGCTGAGAAACGGAACGCACAGCACGCAGATCAGTCGTCTGACGCCCTGGAATTTCTGCAGGATAATGTTTCGTGCGGAAATTGGAGTTGTGAGCAATACGTCAAGAGTCTGTCGTGATCGCTCCGACGAAACCAGGCCCGCCGCATGAACGGCGACCATGGCGACAGACACACCCCACAGCACATAGAGCAGCACGGACACCGTGTTGACCGACGTTCCACCGCTCGGCCCGCGGATTAACTGAAACGTCCACAACAACGGCAGTTCCAGCACGACCAGCATGCGGAACAGATATCGCACTGTCCCCAGCGATTTTTTCGACGTCTCACGCCATGCGACCGGCTCTGTTCCCGGCAATAAGTCCACATCCTTCGTCAGCACGATGCCGCCCGTTACATGATTCATATCCGTGAAGATACCGTCGAGCAGCCTGAACAATTCCAGCAGATAATTTCGGGCAGGGACAAATGCTCTGGATTCAAGAAACACGCGGGCGAAGAAGAGGAAAAAGCAGATCGAAAAGATGATGGTCGTCGAACCGGCAATAGCTTCGGGCAGCGTGCGTGTCTCCGCCCACTCGAACACATTGGGTGCAAACATTCCCGGCATCATATAGCACAGCAGAAGGAAGCAGAGATAGCTGGCAACAAAGGCCTCATGGGTTGTGCGGAAGAAGGCCGAGCAGGCAATGGAGAACGAGCCAACCTGCAGACATGTCAGTGCTAACAGGAATATGCCGGACCACAAGTGACTCGAAGTTACCCCGCCGTTACTAAACGCGATCGCCATCAACGGAAACGAAATAAACAGGAAGTTGAACATCGGAATCAGACGGCCGAACAACTTCTGGATGACAATCTGCCAGGGTGTGAGAGTTGTCAGCATCAGCAGACTCAGACTCTCTTTCTCCTTCTCACTGCTGATCACACCGCAGACCGTCGCGGGCAGCAGCAGATAGATGCCCCAGAACTGCACGGTGACGAGCTGATTGAACATCGGTCGTCCGCGTCCCAGCACGCTTGTCGTGCCGTCAGATGCAAGATTCCCGTAGAACAGCAAACACGTGGCGACGAACAGAAACGCAGTATACCCGAATCTGATTGCATACGTTCGCTTCCGGGCCGCCTGCTCGGCAAGCTCTTTGGCAAGCAACGGAAGTTTCCATTTGCGCGCCAGGCCTCTCATGCTGTCCTGCCTTCCGT
Source organism: Planctomycetaceae bacterium (assembly GCA_947463775.1). GTDB lineage: Bacteria > Planctomycetota > Planctomycetia > Planctomycetales > Planctomycetaceae > SXXK01. The sequence continues at coordinate 2,557 of CANHVD010000484.1, forward strand.
CAGCTTCATAAACGCTGTTTCCATGTCCATGGCTTCCGGCTGGAACATTCTCATCCGGGCTCCCAGGTCATGCATGCGGTCCAGCAAGTCTTCCGGCGGCAGATGCTCGGCACGCACACGAATGGCCAGTCTATCCGCCTGCACCTGGACTTCCTCAACGCCGGAAATCCGACCGATCTGATCGATCAATGATTGGTTCCCGTTCACCAGTTGCACGTGGATCAACTGCTTTAAACCAAGTCGACTGTAAATATCTTTGAGCGACCCTTCGGTCACGATCTGTCCGGCTTCGATGATGCCGATTCTGGTACACAGCAGAGACAGTTCGTGCAGAATATGGCTTGAAATGAGGATCGTTTTTCCCATCTCTTTCAGCGCGAGCAGCATTTCCCGCATTTCGATTCGCGCTCGAGGATCCAGGCCACTGGCTGGTTCATCCAGCAACAGCAAATCCGGATCATGCAGCAACACGCGAGCCAGTCCGAGGCGCTGTTTCATACCGCGAGACAATGAATCAACCGGTGCCCCAGCCTTAGCTGTCAGGTCGGTCAGTGCCAGCACGTCCCGGACAGTTCGTTCGCGTTGAGAAGTCGGTATGTCGTAAGCCGCCGCAAAAAAATGCAGATACTCTTTTGCTGTCAGGTCCTCATAGACGCCGAAAAAATCGGGCATATATCCGATGCGTTTTCTGATCGCCAGAGGATCATCGGTCACATTCATCCCGCCGATCGTGACCAGGCCATGATCAGGTGCAATCAATGTCGCAAGGACTTTGATGGTTGACGTTTTGCCGGCACCGTTGGGGCCGATGAATCCGAAGACCTCCCCCTTTGGAATCTCAAACGAGATGCCGCGCACGGCATGTACGGCTCCGTATGTGACCCAGAGATCTTTGATTTGCACGAACGCCATTACGAGCCCTTATGAAACAGTCGCCTGAATACCACGTAGTCATTTCCCTGCCTTGTCACGATCACCAGCAATAGTTGATTCGCATCGTCCGAATCGACAATTGACAGGTCTTCGAAATCTCCTGCAGCGTTTGGCGAGATCTGAGATACGATCGAGAATAATCCGACTGCCGGGCGGACGCACGCCTTGCGAACCAACTCCATAACCTGCTGATCCTTCGACTTCGGCGAGTCGATCTGCCCGTTCGGCAAGGGTGTTTTTTCGCCTGGCGTAAGATCATGAATCTGGTTCTGCGTGAAAATCAGAACGGTCGAGTCCGGCAACACGGTCTGGATTTTCTCGTGCAGCGATCGCTGCCACTCGACGTTTGCGAGCAGTTCCGGGGATTGCTGCCACGTTGTCGTGATGTAGTCGAGGTCGAACTGTGGGATGGCACGTTCTGTCTGCAGAGCCGTCTGACGACTCCATTGAGGGCTCCATTTTCCCATCTTCTGTCGAACTGTAAACGAGGCCGGCATGTTGCCGTCGGACGGTGGCGATTCAGACTCCTGTGGTTGGTTCGTCGTGTCGAAGGACACGTCGTCGATGTCGATTGTCCGCAAGCCACGTGCGGAATTCTGTTCATCCATTTTGGGGCTGCGGCGGAGATTTACTGGCGCATAGAGAGTCTGCTTCAGTTCAGTCGCAACTTCCTTCTGTGTTGCTGTAAACAACATTTCGAAGCAACTATTGCGGATCACGCGATTTCCGTTCGTCAGATCAACAAACTCCAGCGATGTTCGATAGTCGGTCGATCCCAGGTATGCACTGCCGAGCAAAACGGTAAACCCGGTGAACACAAAGGACATAACCGGCAGCAGCAGCCATGTGAATCGGCGACAATTGAAATATCCCAGCACGTAATAGTCGATGGGCACGATCGCGATAAGAAACAACGCCAGAATTACGATCACGACACTCAAGGGAATGCTCTGCACATTATCCGGCAGCAGAATCGATGAGAGCGAGTCCATTTCGGCGAGGCGGACCTGTTGAAACGGACTGTACATGAGCTGGGAATCGTCGAACTGGTCGAACTCCGCCCCCAACAGCCGTTTTGACAACTGCCACGAGGCGCCGCTGTGACTAAACTCGGTCTGCATTTTGCTCCGAATCTTCCACAGATGCGCCGCGGCCTCTCTGAGATCCAGCACCTTGTCGGCTTTTTCCTCTGCCTGAAGAATTACGGAACGTCCCAGTCCCGGGCGGTACATGCGGAAATGATCGCGGCGATCGCCAGGTTCTCCCGGCGGCAGTCCGTCGGCATCGGTCAACATCCCCGGATCGTCTTCCGGAACTCCTGCGATCCGATTCAGGAACTTAGCCTGTGCCGGCGAATAGTCGCTGTCAACGCTTACCAACAGGCTACCCCCTGTCTCCACCCAGTCGCCGATGGCGTCGAGTTGATCCTCAGTCAACACATTGAATCCCGGACTTGTCAGCGCCAACACGTCGAATGAGAACAGACCCAGCCCGCTGGCGCGGAGATCATCAGGCGTGATCTCCGACGGGATGCTTACGAGTTGATTGCCAGGGATCTCGTTCCCCCCCAACTGATCAAGTCGCAGAGACTGCCCGAGTTCGGCGCTTCCTGCGA
>CANHVD010000485.1 GCA_947463775.1 Planctomycetaceae bacterium
ACCGCCGTCACGTTTTCTCTGCTGGCAGGTCTGGCTTTGTTTGCTGACGATAAGGTTGCGACCAATCCAGAGGCTCCCACCGACAGCAAGATGCAGGAACCCTTGTATGATCAGGAAGGTCGATTGCTTCAACCTGTCGGCTATGAGAAGTGGGTTGTCGTCGGCACATCAATCGGACTTGGTTATTCCGACGGCGACAAAAACGATCCCCAAAATCCCGGCACATTTCATAACGTTTACCTTCAGCCCGAAGCTTTCGACCATTTTGTTCAGACCGGCGAGTTCCCCGAGCAAACAGTCTTCATCGTAACCAACAATAAGTCACGCCCGGCCAATACAAAAGGGTCTGTCTCCAGAAAAGGCTTTGTCGCGTCGGCAACGTCAGGCCTTGAAGTCGCGGTGAAAGACACGAAGCGATTTTCAGACGGCTGGGCTTATTTTATGTTTCACGACGCACCTGAGAAAGCAAAACCAGAAACAGTCCACGCCGAACGTGCCTTCGATCGAAAAGATTGTTTCGATTGCCACGCCGAACACGGCGCGGACGACAATGTCTTCACGCAATACTACTCCGTGTTGACTGAAGCACGTCGACAATACCTCGACGCTAACAAAGCCGATCAATAAAATACTACCTCAAAACTTTGCGAACGAAACTTTCGCCGAGCGTCGGCTATAAGATCTTAAACTCTATCTCTCCAGCAGAACAGAGTTTCAGCTCAATAGACTTCGAACGTAAGTCATGTCGCTCCGTCAGAAATCGCGAAAGCGGCGCAACGACTTGTGTCTCCAGTGTTCGCTGTAACGGGCGCGCACCATAGCGAGGATCGAAGCCAGCCTTGGAGAGATGTTCCACAACATTCTTTTTCCATTGCAGCCTCAGCCCCAGTTTTCTCAGCCCCTCACGTCCGGCGATTTCTTGTAACTCTTTCTCCGTGATCTGGAGAATTGCTGCACGAGTCAACGCATCGAACGTCACAACTCCATCCAGACGATTGAAGAATTCGGGACGGAAGAACTCCCGTACGGCAGCCTCATGACGCATATTGGGCGTCGCGACGTTGTCTGCGAATCCGACTTGCCCCGAAGAATCTGATCCCAGATTCGATGTCAACAAAATCACAGTGCTTCGAAACCAGGTTGTCCGCCCAAATCGATCCGTCAGCCGTCCCTCGTCAAATACGTTCATCAGGACGTCATAAACCGAAGGATGAGCTTTCTCGATCTCATCGAGCAGCAACACCGTAAATGGCTGACGACGAATCTGCTGCAGGAAGTCTGACGGTTCTCCATTCGACTGCATCAATAACCGATCCGCGGCCCATGGACCAGAATACTCACTCATATCCAGCCGAATCATGCGCGCGGACTTCTCACTCGATTCTGTCGCTGAATTCGCTCCATCTTCGTTCCCTGACTTACCTCCAAACAAACATCGCGAAACCGCTCGAGCGAGCTCGGTCTTTCCAACGCCTGTGGGACCACAAAACAACAGAACTCCTAACGGCCGCCCGGGATCATTCATACCCGCCTTGAACTTCACAATAACGTCAGCGGCCGTCTCACAGGCTAGCGGCTGGCCCATGATCTGTGATTGAAATTCACTGATCAATTGCTCGCGAGACAATGGCAAATCGTCGCGCAGAAATCGATCCGGCAATCCTGTTCGCTGAAGAAATGTCTGCAGGACGCCCTCTTTCGTCAGAGCCTTTCCTGACGATCGAGCTGTCCGGTCCAGCAGATCTCGCCAGAAGGCTACGACCTCGCCAGGCAAAGCATGGTAAGGCTGAAATCGCTGAAACAATCGAATGGTTTGGGCTGCCGCATCTCGACTAATCGTAATCTTCGCTCCCGCTGCACTGTTATCGGCAACTCGATCCAGCAAACGCATGGCTCGTGGAGAGTCCAGCGGAGCAAGTGTGACTGTCTGAAACAAATCCGTCAGGCCTGGCAGTAGTCGCCGCACTGCATCCAGTTCTGTCGGCGAAACCTCAGCGATCATTCGCAGTTCACCACGCTGCAGATAGGGAATGCAAAACGAAGCCAGACTATCCGTCGCTTCCCGGCCCCCAGTGCGAATAATGTCCAACAGACTTTCAATGCAAAGCACGCCGTCGATTTCACTCAGCTCATGAATGACGCCTTCCAGTCGCTCTTCCCACTGTCCCAGATACTTCATTCCGGAGATCAGGCGACCGGCACTCGTCTGCCAGAATCGTCTTACGGGCTTTGACACCCACGTATTCTCTTCCTGCTTCTCTTCTTCGTTCAGATGTCGTTCGACATGGCGAATCACTTCGCACAGCAAAGTTGTTTTGCCACTGCCATGTTCACCCACAATCAACCAGTTGCCTTTCTCAGACTGCAACTGCTTGACGACATCCGCCACTTCACGATCTCGCTCCCACGCACGGCCAAACAAAGAGCGGACCGACGCATCACCAAGCGGATCAGCCACGCGCGCCAGTTGGTCTGTCGAAATTCGCGGCTTTGCAGCGGTGCGGTGAGGATCAACGGAAACGAACACATCATCCAGAAACACCTCATCCGGCGGAATCTGGCGTGACAACTGCCGCGGTGTCTGTCCCTCAAACCAACGCTGGACCATCTGAGGAATCATGGTCTTCGTATCATCGTGTTCACTGAGATTCAGCCGTAGCCCGATCATCGGAATCGACGCCAGCCTCGGGCCACCCAACTGCCGACCAATCACACACCAGATCTTCAGATCAACCGGGCTCTGCACTGGATAGCGACGGCCAGTCATTTCATCCTGATATTCGGGCCTGATCGGGACCTTGAACATCTCCAGAACAGGCTCTTTCAGGTCCGGCGGATCACGCCAGGGCTCCTCGCGATACTGCCAATCCAGCAAACTCCGAAGCTGTTCCAACGCCTCGCGCGGTGTCGTGGCGACAGCCGCGCGATCATGCTGCTCCACCAGGCTGGCTGTGAACAGTCCAGCGGAGTTCTTCCAGATCAGAACAGGGCAACGATAAGTGGGCATTTGATGTTGAGTGTTGAAGGTTGATTGTTAATGAGGTCGCAAGAGTTAGCAGCATGCTTTCTGCGATCAATCTGAGATTTCAAATATTAAATTTCAAATTGGAGTTCTCCAGCTCTGGCAGTGCTTCCCACGCTTCCTGACGCAGAGTTTCAACGGTCGGAAATGACTCCGCATGATGATGAGTCACCAGATTCTTCTTCGATGGATTCTCCTCCGATAACTCCAACGTCCGCACAATCACGTTCGGAATTTCTTCTCCTTCAAGCTGCACTGACAATAGTTTTGGCGACGCGGACAGCGCGGACCTCAATACATGAAAACCAGCTTCCACTCTGGCATAGTGCCTTGCCAGTGCGCCACGTAGATGGATCCGCTGGTTATGGCCTGCAGTGTTGCTCGATTCCAAAGTCGCCTCCAGAGCCAGCTCGTCGGTCCATGTTGCCAGGAGACGTTCCACAAGCTTCGTCACGCCCGCGGATGCCGTCGGATCAGCAGACCTGATGCAGACACACACGGCCTGATCCAGTTCACTCAGCTCGGCCAGTGCGACTGCAACAACCCAGCGACAACGCGCCAGTAACGCCTGCGGTTCCTGTGTTAAATCGACGTCTCGCGATGGGCCATCGAACCGCGTCTCAAGGAAGTAATCGATCTCATCATCCGCAGCCGCTCGATTGACAACATTCCCATGAGAAGGCCCACGACGGCGGACATTCTCGGGTTTCAGGGGTGAACTTCGCCCGGACTTCATTACGCCTCCCATCCACCCAACTCTCTGTGCCGCGTCATGAGCCGCCAGAAGCTCTTCCACCCACGTCTTCAGCCTCGGCAATTCATCCTGCACCAACAGGTAGAGAGTTTGCTCCGCAGAGATCCTGCCAGATCCATAGTGGCTTGCGGGCTTTAACTCGGCAATCTTCCGCCCCAGGAATTCAATCGCCTTCTGGGCTGCAGCGAGTGTCGCAGCGAAATCAGATTCCGCATGCTTTACCAAACCCTTTGTCCTTGCCGTCTGGTTCAATATCCGTACAGCCACTGAGAGTCCGCGATCCGCGCGATCGATATCGATCAGCATCAAATCTCTTGCCATCGCCGACTGTTCATCCAGAGCGTTATCACTCTTCTCTGTGATTTGCTGTGTAGTCGCTGAATACCCCGCAAGGAACGTAGCGATCGGCCGAGTCAACTCCCTCTCAATCGCCCGCTTCAGTGCTCGCGCGCCCAGCACCGGGTTGTATCCCTGATCAATCACCCAGTCGACAGCGGCGGTCGACGTATTCAATACGCATTGTCGCCGCACCAGCCCATCTCGATGCAGAACATCAGACATCAGATGCCGAGCGATCACCTGCATGTCGTTGCGTGAAAGTCGTTCAAACGGAATCACTCGATCCAGTCGATTGAAGAATTCCGGACGAAAGAAATTCTCCGCCGCTCTCACCGAGACGCCCGACTCTGCAGCGACCGCGTTTCCAAATCCCAGGCCACTTTCGGAACGTTGAGTTCCCAGGTTGGACGTCAGCACAATGATCGTGTTCGAAAAATCCGTTGTCCGACCTCGAGCATCCGTGAGTCGCCCCTCGCCCAGCACCTGCAGCAGCAGATCGAATACGTCGGGATGTCCCTTTTCGATTTCATCAAACAAGATGACAGCAAAAGGCTGCCGACGAACAGCGGCCGTCAGTAATCCTTCAGGCTGAGCAAACGTCCCGACCAGTTGTGGCACCGCATTCGGCGAGACATACTCGTTCATATCGAAACGCAGCAAGCGATCTGCGTGTCCGAACAGATAAGCGGCCAGAGATTTCGCAAACTCCGTCTTTCCGACACCGGTTGGCCCGAGCAACAACAGCGACGCAATGGGACGTGTCGGATCATTCAGCCGTGCTCTCGCGATCGCGATGATTTCAACAGCCGCTTTTACCGCATCAGGTTGTCCGACGAATCGCTCACGAAGCTTTTGTGCCACATGATCCGACGCTAACGTCTGCTGCTGATCGAGGAAAGAACGAGGCAACCCGGTTTGCTGATGAAATGCATCCAGCACACGCTCACGACTAATCACCGAGGAAGTCGCAGCTTTGTCCGAAGCC
>CANHVD010000486.1 GCA_947463775.1 Planctomycetaceae bacterium
AGACTTCGATCCAAGTCGGAAGTCTGCCCAACGTATCGCTTCCCGGAATTCTCCGAATGCAACACATACACGAAGAACATCAGCAGCCCTCGGCAAGGGCGTAAAAAAAGCCGGGCAATGCCGGCTTAAGTTCAAAACTAAAGCTCCCCGAAAGGGACTCTCTTCATAACCACTCGAAAAATGTCGCGCCTCTTTCGGTGTCGCAAATCGCTTGTAGGCAACGCCTTACGCAACTGGCCATTTTGGCATACAGCGGAGTCTCTCGGCAACAGCGATGAGTCCCCGATAGAGACTCTCTGTGTAACGACGCTCGCCTTTTTTGAGAGAGGCCCAATTGACGCAACCTACTGCTACTGATGAATGCTTTAGCGGTTTTCGAGTCTCGCTCGGTGGCTTCATGAGAGTAGCGACCCACTTCGAACTTTTCCGGAAGGAGTTAGCAGCCAGATTGAAAAGCTGCTAACTGGCGGGTTGGTTTTTTGGATGCGACCTCAAATTGACCCGCTCGTTAACAGCGAAAGTGATTTCAAACCCACAGTGCGAAGACCGCGTCATCCCAATGTGGAATAGCGCGCCACTTTGAATTCCCGCCCGTGCAATTCCGCACATTCCACAGCAAGCTCTGCGTCTGGTGTCCGTGCTGGGATGGAGCTTCATTGTATCACGCTCGTGGCACACTAAGTGCTCTGGATCGCCTTGGTAAAAAAATGTGATTTAGGTCAGACCCAGTTACACCGCAGGCGAGGGCAGCATGATGAGGATTTACCAGGCTTTGGCGGGAGCGTTTCTGGCGATCTTTGCGCTCTCGATGGTTTCCTCCAGATCTGCCATAGCGCAAGATGGTCAGCCATCCACATCCCGGCGCACAACGGATGCCGGTGCCGCTCAGGTTAGCCCGGACGTCGGCAATCCAGGCGCAGCAACTATGCTCCAGTGGAAATTTGTCGCCGGGAAGCCAACTCACTACACGCACGACGAAGAAAAGATCATCAGGCAGCTCGGGGGATCAGATTCTTCTGAGTACAGGGTTCGAACCACCTACGATTATCGCTGGGACTTCATTTCGGATATCAATGACCTGAAAGCAATCGCCGTGACGTTTGACCGGATTCGCTTTACCGTTGTCGAGCCGACAGAGAAAATCACAATCGATACAGACGCTCCGCTCGATCCCCATCACTCCGATCCTGCAGCTTCAAGGCTGCAATCAGAAGCGTATCGCATTCTGCAAACCCGATTCGTATTCCTCGCAGCTCCTAACGGAGGCATCGTTTGGCCAGAGGCACTGACATTGGGACGTCCCGGCCCGGAAGTTCAGCTTCCACTCATATTCAGAACTCCCACAGGTTCTAACTTCTTCACTCCGGACTCTTTTTGCGAGCGGCGACGCTGTCGCATTGCCAGACAAACCGGTAAAGGCTGGAGACGAATGGACCTCTCGAAGTCATAGTGCATATTCCAGAATCGCAGGGTGGTTGGCGAGATACACGCTCGCTGGTCAGGCGCAAAAAATGGGGCATCAATGCTGGCACATCAAGGGCATCACGAAGCAGACAATTGGCGATTCAGGTGATGAGACCTCGGCGAATCGCAATGTCAGAAAACAGGAACGTGTCAGCGACTGCTACTTTGATTCCGAATCCGGCCGTCTGGTGCTTAGTGAAGAAAAGACAACAGTTGAAGTCCCAATTGATGGCGGCCTATCTGTCCAGACGGTCTTCAACGTAACGCGCACACTGACTACGCCGGCAATTACTGGCCGAGAGGCGAAGGTCGCCCGTCGGATTGCAGGTGGTCAGGTCGTGGAATTTCAATTTCGGTTCGGAAAGCCGGATCCCGCACAGGAGAAAGACATCAAGATCATTGAAGCTGGGCTTGGCCTCAATGCGGCTCCGCGCCCGAAGGAATTACCGCTGGTCACAGAGGTGTATTGGCAAATGGGTCTCAGCACCCCAAGTCATACTGTTCGCTCAATACATTTGTTCGATGTGGGACGAGATGAAGCCGAGCCAATCGAATTCAAAGAACGGCCTGTCACCAATAAGGCAGTTCATACACTCGTCTTCGACGAATTTGGACTGGAATCCCCTGAGGGCCGGTGGTTCTTCGACGGAAATACAGCCGAAAGAATCCTAAAGGTTGTTATTGATTTTGAGTCAGGCGATTCGCTGCAACTGTATCAGTTGATCTTCGTAAAGACTCTCGAACTCAGGTCAACTGACGAGTTGGCCTTTCCAGATTTGCAGCCACACTGATCGAAAGAAGCAATGCTTGTAACCAACACAAGCAAGGCAAAATGAACACGTCCCCGGAAGGGACTCTCTTCGTGATAATGCTCGCTGCTTTTTGATGGAGAAGATCGACGGAAGCTGCCGCGAACCATTCCCTTGAGACTGTCGGAGAGAGTTGAAGCGATGCCCAAAAAGTTAGTGCCCCGTTTCTAACTCTTCAAAACGGAGTTAACAACCGGAGCGAAAAGCCGTTAATGCCTGGTTGTTTTTCGAAGGTGACCTTAGATTGACCCGCTGGTTAACCGCAGGCGCAATAGATGGGACGCTGCATCATCACCAGACTCCATGTGTAGTCATGTGTCTGAATTCCTGCCTGCGTGTTGTTGAAGAACAAACACGACTGCATCGGTTTCCAACTCAGGATACCCTTGCTGTTTGCGCTGAAATGCCGCGGCAGCGGGGGCAGGACATGATCCCTCTGTGTTGAGGAGAATCGCGTTTGCGCTGAGTTTGACTGCGAAACTCGATGAGGTTGCGTGTCATCGGAAAATGAAATTGACAGTGCAGCGATCAACTGCATCAAAGTGAAAAATTGCTCACCAGGAGTCGACAAGGATCCGCCATAACGACGAGCCAGGTGGTGCCAGAAACGTTCGTGATTTTCAACATCTGGATGTCGGCGTTTGCAATCGCGATTTCCTGCGGCGGGAGATACATTTGCCGGATGCCGCGGCAAGCACCTTGATCTACATAACTAGTGGATGTTGGTTGAACAAAACTGTGCAGAAGCGAGCAGATACGCACATCGCCTGTTAAGTCTTCATCGATCTTCAACCTCTTCCTCCCAACTCGCTTCTCGGCACACAGTTTGCGGCCGGTAGTGGTTGACTTGGTTTGAACAACTGATTGAATAAAGGAGGTCATCGCATGCTTGGTATGAGGGTGCTGATCTTTGGATTACTTGCAACAAAGGTCATGATCGCGGTTGACTTGAACGCAACACAGTCCTTCGCTCAGGAACTTCGAGAGCCTCTACAACAGTCGGAAATCGCCCCTGTGCAGGATGCCGCTGGACTTACCAAACGTGGTGTCGAGGCTTTCAAAAAAGGCGATCACGTGAAAGCCTCGGAAGACTTTGAGGCGGCGATTCGGATAGATCCAAAGTTTGCTGAGGCATACGTACAGAGGGCCTCCCTTCGACTCGCAGAAGGGCGGCTGGATGAAGCTTTTGCCGACAGCAATCTGGCTGTAAAACTCGATCCAGAGAACGCCGACGGATACGAAATACGGGGAACGGTTCACTGGGAGCGGAACCAGTTGGACAATGCAATCAAAGATTATAGCGAAGCTATTCAACACGCACCAAGTAACTTGCGGCCATACCTGGGCCGGGCTCTTGCTTGGAATGCGATGGGAAAACCGGACAACGCAATAAACGACCTCGGCGAATGTATTCGCATTGCCCCCTTTGCAATTGCCTTCGACCTTCGGGCTTCGATCTGGCACAAAAAACATGAGAACGAAAAAGCGATCGCTGACTATTCAGAGGCCATTCGCCTCGATCCTGAATTCGCCATGGCCTATTTCGGCCGTGGTGATGTGTTGCTGTCAATGCACAAGCCAGAGGACGCAGTCAAGGACTATTCAGAATCGATTCGCCTGACCCCTGATTTTATTGACGCGTATCGGCAGAGAGCCGAATGCTACGCGGAGAAAGGCGAAGTCCAGAAAGCCATTGCTGACTGCGACGTCGTGATCAAACTGGACCCGATGGATGCGAGAGCGTTTCTGGCCCGTGGTGTCATGTGTGAAAAACTGAAGAATCACGATCAGGCGATCGAGGACTATTCCGAAGCAATCCGTCTGGATAAGAACTACACTCTGGCCTACATGAACCGCGGCGTGCTCTGGTATTGGAAGGGCGACTACGACAAGGCAGTGGCCGATTTCACTGAGGTGATTCGACGAGAACCTTCTGCTGTAGCCTACGTTCATCGAGCAGGCTCCCTTTTTGAAAAGAAAGAATACCGGAAGGCGGTTGCGGATTATGAAAATGCGATTGAACTCAATGGCAGAGAATCTGCCTACTTCGGAGCGCGTGCGATCTGCTGGGACAAACTTGGAGAATTTAAAAAAGCCATAGCGGATCATGATGAGGCTATCCGGCTCGCTCCCCTGGACGCGAACTTATACAGTGATCGAGGAAATACCTGGGGGCACTTAAGGAACTATGCTAAAGCCATGAAGGACCAGGAAACGGCAATTCGTCTTGATCCGCAACTCGCTCAGGCATGGCATTACCGTGGTGTTATCAAGGCCGCTCAGGGGAAGTTCAAAGCGGCTATCGATGATTACACGCGAGCCATTGAGTTGGACCCCCAGCGGGCCGTTGTTTATTTTGCAAGGTCAGCCTCTTATTCCGCGATTGGCGATAAGACAAAGGCTGAGGCTGACGAAACAAGAGCTCGGGAACTTGGCCTAGGTTCGCAGACTTCCACGCCGCGCAGTAACGGGGCTGAATGAGAGTCAAACGCCATCAGCCTTGCCAGCAACTGCTGATCAAAGTCGCCCTCCCCCGATAGGACTCGAACCTATGACAAGGCGATTAATCCGCCGCAGGCGGACCTGCTCTGCCGAACTGAGCTCTTAACCAATCCCGGCCCACCCCGGATTTCAGCCATTTCGCCCGAGCCATAGCGGCAGCACGAGTTTCAAACGGCTCTCTGTGAAGCACAATCCATGGACCCGCATTTCGCGAGGTGTACTTTCCCGGATTGGGCAAAGGATCGTTGTGTTCTTTCAGACTTCGATCCAAGTCGGAAGTCTGCCCAACGTATCGCTTCCCGGAATTCTCCGAATGCAACACA
>CANHVD010000487.1 GCA_947463775.1 Planctomycetaceae bacterium
GCGATGCTGAGTCTGATTCGCGACGAGAATCCCTATCCGAAGCTGGAAACGACGAGTGCGATGCTGGCTGATGGTTTTCAAGCGGCAGCGGCAGAACATGGAATTCCAGTCACTATTAATCGTGTCGGCAGTATGCTTACTGTGTTTCTCACATCGAACGGAGTCAGTGATCTGTCTTCGGCAACGGCGTCAGATACAGCTCTATTTTCAAAGTGGTTTCATGGCTTGCTGAACCGGGGAGTGTATCTTCCTTGCAGCCAGTTCGAGGCCATGTTTGTCTCTGCGGTCCATACGTCAGATGATGTTGAGCAAACAATTCTCGCCGCCAATGCAGCCTTTGCATCGTTGAAAAGCTGACCAACAGTCTCGTTTTCGCGAGCCTTCAACGACATTTCCGGACTCGAGCGACTCTGTCGGCCCTCGACGGAGAAACGGTGACTGCGAACATCGTCCAGTGCGTGATATGTCACGCGTGAGGCTTTGTCTGAAGAATCCGAATGTTCCAAACGCAGCGCGAACACGATCGGGACGCTGCGTGTTGATTTTTTGCAACAACTTCAGGCAGCGGGCCCCGTTGTCTCGTTTCTGTCCGGCAACAATGTTGCATAGACGGGACGGATGAAGCACGTTCACGCCATTAACTAGGGTTTCCGCTAAAAGTTAGGCGAAAAGTACGCCATTCAGACCTAAGTTTGGACACCTTCCAGGTCTACGCGACTTTGCGTAAATCCTCGCACTCATTCAAGATAACTTCGGAAAACTGTTTCGATGCAGACAACGTCAGTTTTGGAACGCCCGAGAGAAGTCCGCCCGGTCGCAGACACGATGACCGAGCAGACTCAGAACTTCTCAAGCCTTGTAGCGCAGCACACGGTCGATCTTCCGGGTACAGAATGGCTCACGCGAATCCCGCTGACATCTCCTCGGGAAAACGCGAGATGCCTGTCTCTGACTCACCGATTTATGAAGCGTGCATTTGATATCGCGTGCGCGATAACTCTGGTCATTCTGACATCGCCGCTTCTGCTTATGGCGGCCATTCTTGTCAAACTGACATCACCGGGACCTGTAATCTACTCACAGACTCGCGTCGGTTTGAATCTTCGAACAAAGAAGAAAAAAGATCGTCGTGAACAGGCACAAAGTCTTGCTGCTGATCATTCCGACCGCCGCAAGCCTGGTCGTGATCGCCGCGAGTTGAGTAACTATGGTCGCCCATTCACGATCTACAAGTTTCGCACAATGCGAACCGACGCCGAACGCAACGGGGCTCAGTTTGCCAAACAGGGTGACGCAAGAATCACATCAATTGGACGGTTTCTTCGCAGAACGCGAATTGATGAACTGCCACAACTCTGGAATATCCTCAAGGGCGACATGTCTCTGATTGGACCACGTCCGGAGCGTCCTGAATTCATGATGAAGCTTCAGGAACAAATCCCGAACTTCATCGACCGATTGGGACTGAAGCCCGGATTGACCGGTATCGCGCAAGTCGTCAACGGATATGACAACGAACTGGAAGGCTTTCGCCGCAAAGTGTCTTACGACCTGCTCTATCTGCAAAATTGCAGTGTCTGGAACGACATTAAGATCCTGTTCCGAACAGTGCGCGTGGTCATTACAGGTGAGGGTGCTTTGTAAGATTTGCCTGTCACTTTATCGCAACCAGTAAAGCAGAAAGACGCCAACCAAAAATGGTTGGCGTCTTTCTATTTGTAATATTCCCCGACCGGCTCTCAGACTACGGTGAAGCAACCTGGGCTGGCGGATCTTCGTTATGTTCATGAATTGCGATGGCCACCCCAGTCGCAGCAGCACCGATTACTGCCAGGGCCACGACGTCCATGAGACCAAAGCCAGAACTTGGCTGGTTATAGTTGTCGTAGTAAGGATCATAATAGTGTTCGTAGGCCTGGCCCCGAACAATCTCTTCGCTGGCTGCAACCACAAACCCATCCACGGCACCGGACGGAGCTGTCCCGTTTTTCCAAAGTCGTACAGATGAATTCATAGATCCCACAGAAATTTCGTGGGCTCCGCCCCGAACTCCAGTGATCAGGAAATCTCCTTCGGTACCAGTCGTCGTACGAGCAATCGTGGTCCCTTCGAACTTCAGTTCAATCTGAGCGTTCTCTACGGGTCTCTGGTCCGAGGTAAACACTTTGCCACGCAACGCCCCGTCGGCTTGCAATTCGACATCACGAGCAATCCTTGCTCGCTCGATAGCAACACCGCTGTCAGAGGCAGATCTTCCAGCACGGTCGTTATCGAAAGCAAAAGCCGTGTTGGAGATCAGGATCCCAAAGCATACCGCGATGCTGGCGGCTTTGTTCAATGATGAGTACTTTCGCATCTCTTTGAGACCTTTTCATTAATGTCAGTCGCCGTCGATCGACGCATTGCGACAGCTACGACTCGTTGGGCAGCCCTCAGGCATCCCATACCCCCCGAACACAAATAGCCCGGGAAAGACCGATCGTTGAAAATCGCACTTGATCGATTCATCGACAAAGGCAGAAAGAGTGCTACATTCGGAACAGCCAGAAAAAACAGATTCCGCAGAAAAACCCGGACCGGCAGTTTTCGCGGAAATGGTCCAAGGCGGAGCTTTTCCATGGGCAAGCTGAGTTGACGAAGCCAAGGACACTCCGAGAGATTTTCCTCTCACCCGAACTCAGTGGCGAACTTGACCGAGCATCGAATACCCCTGACGATACCTTCTTCACTCACCCTGTCTTCATTCAATGGTTTCCGCTCGAGGAAGGAGCTTGCGTTGGTTGTTCCCATTGGCCGAGGCGCGGCTGATAATCCGGCAAACCGGTTTCTACCGATTCTTGTGGAGGCCGATTACGAGCAGATGGAGTTCGACGACGACTTCCGGTCGGAGCTCGAACGCCCCAGGACAATGTATTTCGATGACACATCACGGACGATCATTTCAGAAAACGACAGCCCGGATGTCCCCTTTCAATACAGCTTGAATCCGTACCGTGGTTGTTTGCACGGATGCAGCTACTGTTACGCTCGCCCATCGCACGAGTACCTTGGGTTCAGCGCGGGGCTTGACTTTGAAACTACGATCCTGGTGAAACGGAATGCCGCTTCATTGTTTCGCGACTGGCTGACTCGACCAAAATACGAATGCCAGGCAGTCATGCTCTCCGGTATTACGGACTGTTACCAGCCCGTCGAACGTAAACTGCAGATTACTCGACAGTGCATTGAGGTCGCCCGCGAAGCTCGACAGCCCATTTCCATAATCACTAAGAACTCCTTGATTACACGAGACATTGACCTGCTTCGCGAACTGGCGGATCAGGGATTGTGTCGAGCTGCCATCAGTATCAACAGTCTGGATCAATCACTGACAAAACGGCTGGAGCCTGCCTGCACCGCTCCGGCGGGGCGTGTTGAGGCGATCTCTCGTCTGTCGTCTGCCGGCATCCCAGTCCACGCCATGATTGCTCCGATTATCCCGGGGATTAATGATCATGAAATCCCTTCTGTGCTGAAGGCGGTTGCGGAGGCAGGAGCTAAATCGGCCAGCTTCATTATGATTCGACTGCCACTAACGGTAGAAACTGTTTTTCTGGATTGGCTGAAACGTCATCATCCGACTCATGCCGCCAAAGTAGAGTCTCGCCTGAGAGCTATTCGTGAAGGAAAGCTGAATCAGAGCGAGTTCGGAGTTCGCATGCGAGGAACCGGGCCAATTGCCGACCAGATCAGCGCCCTATTCAATCTGCATCGAAAACGCTGTGGGCTGACCGAAACATTGCCCGCGTTGAGAACAGACCTCTTCAGACCTCCTCGAACATCCGGCGGTCAGCAGCATCTTTTCTGAGTCCCGAGTTTCCAAATTAGTCTTTGAGTCTGACCAGAGAAACAACCGACTGACTGTGGGACGAACGCTTCGCAAAAGGTATTCTTCAGGACAACCAGTCCCGGGACTGCGTTTATCAGCTCAGAAATCTCCATCACGGACCTTTGCATAGTTCTGCAAAGACGATCGAAAGTCATGACTCTGTGGACGAATCGGAGAAACCAGAACTGACCCTTCTGCAGATATCGGATCTGCATTTTGGACCGCCCTATCGAGAAGAGGCTGGTGAGGCTGTTCTGCGTCTGGCCAATAAATCAGCTATTGATGCCATCATCGTCAGTGGCGATCTGACACAGCGTGCAAAGCGGGAGCAATTTGAGGCGGCTCGAGATTTTCTGTCGCGTCTGCCTTCGGTACCACAATTGGTCATTCCGGGAAACCACGATGTGCCGCTCTATCGTTTCTTTGAGCGGATGCTGACTCCCCATGGTCTTTATCAAAAGATCATCTCTTCGGAACTGAATCCCGTGTTGAAAGTTGGCAAAGCGATCATCGCAGGAATCGATTCGACGTCGCCACACACGGCGATTAGTAATGGTAGGATCTTTCGACGTCAACTTGAGACAGTCGCAGAGCTGTTCCGCAATGCTCCCGCCGATGCGATTCGAATTGTGGTGGCTCATCATCCGTTTGTTCCGGCTCCGGATTGCCTGCGCGACAAACGAGTGCAACGAGCAGTCCGAGCCATGAAGATCTTCGGGGAACTGAATATCGAACTGGTGCTGGGCGGACATCTGCACCGCGCCTACGCCGGTGAATCATCGGACTTTTATCCAGCCATGCCTCGCGATCGAAGCATTCGAATTGTGCACTGTGGGACGACGACCTCAAGACGCGGACGAGGCAGAGAAGCCGGCAGAAATTCGCTGAACCTGATCGAGTTCAGAAAACAGACACTAACAGTGTCTCACTTTCTTTTCCGGGATGAGTCGCAATCATTTACTGTTGAAAGTCGCCATATCTTCCAGAGGCGACAACAACCATAGCGGGGTCGCTGAATGTGCGGGAACTTGATAGCAGCACAGATCTCGACAGTGCGCAGAATCAATACTGCAAACAAGAATGAACAGAGAGGCGTTGTCGCCTCTCTGTAGATTAACAAGAACGTCAATTCAGACCTTAAGCGGTTTCTGCTATTCGTTACTGTTACTTTGCCTGTCGAAGCTCCTCGACGGCTTTCCGCAGCTCGTTCAGCTCGGAACGCAGA
>CANHVD010000488.1 GCA_947463775.1 Planctomycetaceae bacterium
ACCGGGCCGCAGGAAATTGCGGATCATGCTCGGGACGCGACTCCAATTGAGTCGACCGCCGTGATGTCAGCAGGCGAATCAGCGCGGATCGAGCGGCGGTTGTCAACTGAACCGGTGTCGTGGTCGCAGCCGCTGAGATTTATGCGGCATTTCAATGCCGATTCTGGCGTTAAAAAAAATGCACGAGCCGTCCGGTGTAAGAGTTTGAAAACTCAACAACACCGGACGGCTCGCGCCATTACGCTTTAATTCAGAACAATAATCTTCGGATCACGCCAATCGGCTCGTTCGGACGATTGCCGAAATCAGCCCATCAGTTCCGGGATTGGTCGACCGTGGTCAACGATCGGTGTTGGGCGGCCGTTAAAGTCTTTGATCAGAGTATTGGCGGCGTCGATTCCCAGGTGATGATAAATCGTCGCCAGGAAATCTCCAGCACTGCAGATGCGTTCGATCACGTCTTCGCCACGCTTGTCGGTCGCTCCGATAACCTGACCTGTGCGAATGCCACCGCCCGCCCAGATGTTGGAAAACGCGCGAGGCCAGTGGTCGCGACCGGGCTGCATTGTTCCGGCTGGAGCACTCGCGTCGCCAGCTCCGGTGCTGGCCGAATGTTCGATCTTTGGTGTTCGACCGAACTCTCCAGTCACCACAACGAGCACTCGTTTATCCAGCCCGCGATCGTAGATGTCTTCGATCAATGCCGAAACGGCCTGGTCGTAAGCCCGTGAACGGAATCGCAAGGCATCGAACACGTGATGATTCACCGCGTGGTCATCCCAGTTGTTGACTCGACCGCACAACGGACCGCTCAAGCTGCTCGTCACGACTTCCACACCGGATTCCACAAGGCGGCGTGCCATCAGCAACTGCTGTCCCCATGAATTGCGACCATAACGATCGCGAGTTCGATCGTCTTCTTTGGTCAGATCGAAAGCATCCTTCGTTTTCGGATTCGTCAGCAGTGTCATGGCCTGTTCTTCGAACTGGTCCAGAGCACCGAGTTCTCCCTGGCGATCGAATGCTCGTTCCAGGGTATCGAGGTTTTGACGCAGGGATGCTCGACGACCGATGCGACGAACTTCACCCTGATCTGACAAGCCGATGTTCGGCACAGAGAAGGTTGGAGAACTTGGATCCCCGTTGACCGTGAACGGTGAATACGCATCGCCCAGATAAGCCGGGCCGTTGTATTCGAGCGGCGGGTTGATGCCGGCATACAGCGGCAGTGGACTATTGCGAGTTGTCCCGTGAGAACGCAGGTAGTTTGTGACTGTCATCCAGTCAGGATACTTGGGCTTCGGTTTGTCGCGAGTATCCGGGTCACCGGACAACATCTGCATCGAACCGGCTGGATGTCCGCCGGCGGTCTGCCGCATTGATCGGAGAACCGTAAACTTGTCCGCAATCGCCGCCTGCATTGGCAACAATTCCGTGAACTGCATTCCCGGAACTTTGGTGTCGATCGTTCCAAAGGGGCCTCGATAGTCGCTGGAAACATCCGGCTTTGGGTCATAGGTGTCGATGTGAGAGCACCCGCCTGGTTTCCAAACCATGATCACGGCAGTCTTTTCGCTGTCTGACTTTCCGCCGGTTTCTGCGCCCTGAGCGGCTCGCAGACGAAGCAGTCCGGGCAGGGTCAAGCTGGCAAATCCGCCAAGACCCATTCTCATGAAGCCACGTCGGCCGGACGAACCAAACACAGAAGGGCCTGGGCAAACCGATGATGCAAAAAATGGATCACTCATGATTCATGACTCCGATGCACAGAATTGTAGGTTGGACATTCCTGTCCGACTGTGGCTCGACGGTAGCCGAATTCGTAAGAATTCGGACCTCACATGGAATACCTCCGAATTCTCACGAATCCGGCTACGAAGAACTTTTCGACGGGCAGGAACGCCCATCCTACTGAAACTGATCACTAAGGAGCTTTCACGCGAATCGCGATCGGCTCTGACAAGATAATATCAACAGTATCTTTTGGTGTCGCAAGGTCGGTCGCCGCTTTGACTTTGGCTGCGGCGGCAGTCACTGCCGCATCAGCCGCCTGTTTCTTTGCCGTTGCATCGGCAACGGCCTTGTCAGCTTCAGCCTTCTTCTCCGAGGCTGCTGCCGCTGCCTCTTCGGTTAGTTTCTGAACTTCTGCAGTAATCGCGGCCGCTTCTTCCGTAACTCGTTTCTGTTCAGCTTCAGCGGCGGCGACAGCGTCAGGGTTGTACCGATACTTTGCCACGGCACTGCCGTAGAATGTTATGAGATAGTCGCCGGGTTGAGTTCCGAGAGCTTTCGTGTCCAGCACTGCTTCAGAAGTATCGGCTGTCAGAGAAACATCGAAGCGAGGATTCCCTTCGAAGCCATCTCCGGACGTCTTCAGCTGCAGAATCGTCCCGGAGAACTCGGCTCGCTTTGTATGCACCAAAGGGATCGTCAGCTTCTCCCCGGCCGTCACTTCCCAGACTTTCTTTTCACTGGGTGCGATAGAGATCGGAGCGAACTCGGACCCCGTCACCGAAACCGGCAGCCCGGTCACAAGTCGTGGGCTGGGAACTTCGCCCCATGAATCCACGATCGGCCACGCGTGGCTGGCCATATGCATTGGTCGTTTGAGTTCTGTTCCGTCGAGTGTTGACTTGCCATAGAACGTGACGTTGGCCAGCGATCGAGGAGCATTTTGATCGGCTGTCAGCAGCATAATGCCGCGAGTTTTTCCTTTTGGAATCTTCAGGCCCTGAGCCGTGACACCTTCAGGAAGTCCTTCCATCACCAGTTCGATGTCGCCATCAAAGCCGTCACGGCGAACGGCAACAACTTCCAGAGCCACGGTGATTCCACCGCGAAGTGCGAGCGGTTTTGAAAGGGCATTTCGGTCACCGTTACGCAGTTCCATATGCAAGCCCCATGCGGCGACAGCATAGTCCGGAGCCGCTTTGCGGATCACAAGGCGGTAAACATTGCGAGCATCGTTGCGAGTCCCGCCGAACAGATCCGAGATCTGCAGACGATGCACGCCGTCTTCTTTGATCTCCAGTTTGCCAATGATATCGGCCGAGCCGCCATCGAATGGAGGACCATCGTAGGCATAACCATTGCTGGATGGCTTCATTGGAGGAGCGATGTCGGTGAACTCAGCCACATCCGTGATTTTCTGCTCGGCGCCTTCACCGGCGACATGCTGAACGAGGATTGAAGGATCCGTTGGACGTCCGAGTCGCTCAGAGGCCACTTCGACCCACCACACGTCGCCCTTTGTTGCGGTAAATTCAAACGTATCGACATCGGCTGCCGGGAAGAAGCTGCCGGACAGATCACAAGGCAGAGTAATCTTCTGCACCTGAGCTGCTCCGTTGTTCGGTTCAACTTCTGCAAGCCCTGCGATCTCAGGAAGTCCCGCTGCTGGCCATGAGAATGAGTTCACCGTCTTTGTTGACGCAAACATTGGCACGGGTGAGTCGGCCGGAATGTTCTGCAACGATAAGCGATAATAGTAAGCTGGACCACCTTTGAAGGTCAGTTCGTGAACCTTGATCGTGTGTTTACCATCTTCTTTGGCGGTAAAATCCAGAGTGCCTCCACGACGTTCCACCATCAGATCTCGCCCAGCCGCGTCACCGATGATCAGAACAGCCTCAAGCTTGGAATCGATTCCTCGCGACGCCACGTTGACGATGTACCGCTGACCTTTGACTGCATCAAAAGTGTAGTGATCAACCGCGCGGTTCGTCATGACGGCATTGCAGATTGAATTGACCGCGACCGGCATCGCTGTCGGCAGAGTTGTGTTCGGTGTGGTCTGAACCAGTTCCTGCAAAGTGTCCACGCAGAAAACTCGTGAAGAAGTCACTCCCAAGCGAGTCATCAGTCGGGCTTCATGGATGCCCGGAGGGCAATCTGCAGCGATCGTAACGATCCATTTGTTGGCTTCTGGTTTACCATTCGCGTCCAGCTTGGGTTTCGCCGTTAAGCCGGGATGCGTGAAGATCAGCTCACTGGCGTCTTCGAGGTTCTCGCCGGTGATGACAATCTCAACCTCAGAGCCGACTTTGCCGCCCATTGGCATCGTGGTCAAAAGCCGAGGCAACGGCAGGCAGACAGTTTGTGCCGAGGCTGACAGACCGCTCAGCAGCAAAGCACTGACGATTGCGAGACTTCGAATTCCGTGAGAAGCGATCTTCATAGCTATTCGTCTACTGAAATTTCGGAGGTTGGCTTTAGTGACTAAGAGGGCGGAGGAGCGGCGAGAGGTGGACCCAAAAAACAACAAACAGACAAACAAAACAACTCGGAGGGCTGACGCCCTGCCGCTCGCCTTCTAGTGGTTGAACAAAAACTCTTTCGTATTGATCAGAGCCCAGATCAGATCCTGAAACTTTTCCTGGTTGGCTCGTTGGGCGTCGACAGGGTTGCCGGCGGAATCGAGTAACGGTTCCGCTAAATAATCCACAGCGACCTTCAATTCTTCAGCTTTTGGTTCTCGTGAAAACGCGACCATATACAGTTCGCGAATTCGGTCTTCTGGCGGTTTGTCTGATTTCGACAACAGGTCTGCTCGCCCACTTCCTGTTGCCAGCTTGCCTTTGATATCCGCCGCATTCATCAGGTGAAGACTTTGAGCAAGACTGGATGACTGAATTCGTTCGCACTCACAGACGCTTTCGTTCTCCGGGCGACCGAACACACGCAGAAAAGGTGAGGCGTTGTTATAGCTGTTATCCGGCAAAGCGATCGCGCGAGTTCCAGCAGGAAGATTCGGGAAGTCGGTTTTGGCACCCGTCAAATCGTCGATCGCATCCAGCATCACTTCCGCCTGAAGTCGACGTGGATAATAACGGGAGTAGTTTTGCACATCGGCGATGTTGTGCTCGTTTGGCGTTGCACTCAACTGATACGCGTTCGACTGTACGATCACTTTCACCAGCGACTTCAGATCAAAGTGGCTTTCGATGAAATGCTTTTCCAATGCGGCCAGCAGTTCAGGATTCGTCGGCGGATTCGAGTCGCGAATATCGTCTTCCGGCTCGATGAGACCTCGTCGGAAGAAATGCTTCCAGTAACGATTCACCAAGGCTTTAGCGAAGAATGGGTTCTGCG
>CANHVD010000489.1 GCA_947463775.1 Planctomycetaceae bacterium
CACCACCGGAGCAAAAGGCTGATGGTGGCGAAGCGACTTCGCTGATGAACCTATTGAACGTGAAGTGGGATAACGGTCAGGTTGTTTATGACCGCAACAAGCCGCACAATGAATTTGGCACGTTGCCGCCGGAGTATGTGTTCGTTTCTCGCACTGGGAACCAGTCTTCTCCATTTGGTGAAGAGAGCACAGTCTCGAAGAGCCTGCAGGATCTGGTGATGTTGTATCCTGGATCGATCATCGATCGTGCTGGTCGCAAAGAGCAGGAATTCATTCCGCTGCTGCGAACGAGTCGTGAGTCCGGTTTGCTGGATTGGGAAGACTACACCGCTCCATCATTCAATCCGTTTGCCGGGGGGCAGTCGGTTGAAATCAATCCGAATCCTCGTCGTCGCGACGATAATGATTCGCATGTGATCGCCGCTCAGATCCGAAATAAGTCGGCGGAGTCGCCGCTAAACGTAATTCTATGTTCCGATATCGACATGATCACAGACTGGTTCTTCCTTGAGCGTAACCGTGGAATGCTGGGCGTTAAGTTCGATAACGTGACCTTCGTTCTGAATGCTGTGGACGCACTGGCCGGTGATGAGACCTTCATTCCATTGCGGTCTCGTCGAGCAAGTCTGAGAACTCTGAAGTTTGTCGAAGATCAGACCAGCTCAATGAGAAAGGATCTGAACAAGGAAGAGAAGGACGCTCAGGACCAGATGGACGCTACTCTGAAGAAAGCTGAAGAAGAGCTTCGAGCTGAGATCAAAAAGATCGAAGAGAACGCTGAACTGGATGCTCGCAGCAAGGACGTGCAGATGCGTCAGAAAGAACAGCAGTTGAATCGACAGCTTGAGCTTCAGAAGGAACAACTGGAGCGTCAATTGAACTCTCGAGTTCGCAAGTCGGGTTTGGAGATGAAGCGAGAAATTCGTCGAGTCGAAAGCACCGTGAAGATCGTAGCCTGCATTATTCCGGCGATCCTGCCGGTCTGTTTTGGAATGTTGTTCCTCGGGCTTCGTAACCTTGCTGAGCAGCAGTCCATTAACCCCAATCGAAGAAAGAGCTGATGCCGAGGCCTGTCGGTAGCGGCTTTGTGATGTGCACCAGTCTGAAGTCTGGTTCCCCTGAATGAAGCTTGTTACTGAAGTGCTGTCGTTTGTGGCATTACTCTTCTCATTGTCAGTCTTTTGTTAATCAGGTTTTTCCATGAACGCGACAAGTCGAACTATGGTATTCGTTGGAGTAGCTGCGGTTGCTGCTCTTGCCGCGGTGGGTGTTCGATTCGCCAATCAGCCTGCTGCCGTCGAGGGATTCTCTGACGTCGGTCAGGCGTTCTTCCCGGACTTCAACGATCCAATGAAAGCCATGGAACTCAGTGTCGTAAAGTACGATGCAGAGACTCGTGAACCGCTTTCGTTCTCAGTGAAGCAGAATGACAAAGGTTTCTGGGTCATTCCGTCGCACCATGACTATCCGGCTGAAGCTGCAGAGCGTCTGGCCAAAACGGCTGCGTCACTGATCGGCATCAAAAAGGTTGCTCTGCAAAGTCGCAGCAAAGACGACTGGGCTCGTTACGGTGTTGAAGATCCCGGTGCTGAGGTGGCAGCCGCTGCACCCGAAGCTGATGATAAAAAAGAAGAAACACGCGGGACCCGAATTACGCTGCGAGACAACAGCAGCAACTCTCTGGTTGATCTGATCGTCGGCAAAGCGGTTGAAGGACGAGAAAAGCACTTTTACGTTCGACAGCCGGACAAGAATCCGGTCTTTATTGCGAAGCTGGATGCAGATCTGTCAGCGAAGTTCAGTGATTGGATTGAGCCGGACTTGTTGAAGCTGAATCAGAATGACATCGTCAAGGTCACCGTTGATCAGTATTCCGTCGACGAAGAGCAAGGCGCGATTCTTCAAGGCGAAGTTTTTGATTTCCAGAAAGACAAGACTACCAGCAAGTGGGACATGAAGGGTTTGAATCCGGACATTGAGTCGCTGAAGGAAGCGGCTGTTACGGATATCACAAAGAACCTGGACCAGCTGAAGATCGTTGGCGTTCGTCCAAAGCCAGAGGGATTGAATGCGGACCTGACTGTTTCACCTGAGGTTGCTCAGAATCCATTGATGCGTCAGGTCCTGCAGACTGATATGCAGCGACAGGGGTTCTATATTGCTCGAGGTGAAAACAATCAGGTGAAGCTGGTTTCCAACGAAGGCGAACTGCTTGCGGGCACAAACAACGGAGTGCGGTACACGCTGTACTTCGGTGAGATCGCTCGGGGAACCGCGAAGGACATCGAGACTGGCCTCAATGACAAGAAGCCGGCTGAAGGCGAAGCCAAAACAGAAGGTGGAGAAGCCAAGGCCGATGGCGAAAAGGGTGCTGAAGGCGCAGAGGCTGATGCTGCCAGGCCGGAGGACAAGCCAGAAGATTCGGAATCGGGTCCACGCCGGTATTTGTTGGTGAAGGTCGACTATGACGAATCATTGCTGGGGCCAAAGCCGACTGAGCCTGTTGCTCCGGAGAAACCAGCGATCCTGAATGAAGAAGCGACTCCAGCTCCAGCGGAAGACAAAAAGCCGGATGCTCCTGCAGATGCTCCGAAAGCCGATGCACCACCCGCGGATGCTCCCAAAGATGCACCTGCTGCAGAAGAAAAGCCGGCTGCCGATGCCGCGCCAAAAGAAGAATCGCCTGCTCCTGAGAAGCCGGCGGATCCTGGTTCTTGTGATGAACCGGCGGCCGCTGAGCCTGTCGCGGCTGCTGAACCAGCCGCTGCCGAACCTGCGGCTCCAGCTCAGGATGCTGCTCCTGCGGCAGAAGCAAAGCCTGCTGAACCGGCGGCCGCTGTTCCGGCGCAGGAAGGTCAACCGGCCCCGGCTGATGGCGAACAGCCTGCGGCTGAAGCACCAGCAGCATCTGCTCAGCCACCGGTTGATCCCAAAGCAGAAGCTCAGAAGCAGTATGATCAGTCTATGGGTGAATACGAAGCCGCTAAGGCTGGTTTCGCAGGTGCACTGAAGGCATGGGAAAGCAAAGCGAAGGAAGGCAAAAAGAAGGCCGACGAGCTTTCTTCCCGATTCGGTGCCTGGTACTACGTGATCTCTGCTGAAAGCTTTGAGAAGTTCAAGCTGACTCGAGATGCGGTGGTTGGTCCGAAGGAAGAACCTAAGCCAGCCGATGGAGCGGCTGTTCCGGGGCTTGGTGGTCCACCAAGTTTTGATCTGCCAGGACTTGGCAATTGAGACCGATGATAGCTCAGGCTGATGATGGCCGAGGCTGATAGAGTCTTGAGCTGAACTCACCTTCTGAATGATCAAAGACAGATCCGCCGTGTTGGAAACACACGGCGGATTTTTTACGCCCGGAGCGTGTGCGGCCGAAACAGACGGCAAAGATCTCCCCGTTACCGAGATTACCAAAGTTGGACTCAACCGACTTTGACGGCCGTGACGATTGTATCACTTGGAGGGCCGCGCCCTGCGCGGAGCTTCGGCGGATTCTGCCGAACGACCTGTCACCTTAATCAGCACTGATTTGGGAACTTCCTCGTGTCCACATCAAAACCAACATCCCCTGCTCTGCCGTCGTCAAATGTCGCAGGAGCGCAGACTGTTCGTCCCCCATCAAACACCTCGACCATGACCGGGATGCTGATTGGTTTGGGAGTGACGGTAGTCTTCTACATCGTGGCTCCGCTTGCTGCGAAGCCATTTGCCGGAGGACCTGAGTTTGTCCAGCGGTACTTCTGCGGGCATCCTCTGGAGTATGTAACCTCAGCGATGTTCTTCGTTGGGATGGGCATTCTTGCGGCAAAATTTGTCGCTCTGCCAGGCGAACGCCGAGCCCTTCGATCCATTGCGGAATTAGCGACGAAGGGCGGCTGGGCGACCAGAAAGTCGTCTTCTTCGGTGGTTGTCGAATCGATTTCAGGCTGGCAGAAACAGGCTCATTCTGGTGGATTTGTTCGAACCGCTTTAGCGCGACGGCTGACTGAGGTTTTGCACTATGTGCGTAATCGAGAAGACGGCAGCGGACTTGAAGACCACTTGCGATACCTTGCCGACCTTGCGTCCGATCGCCTGCTGCAGAGCTACTCGTTGATTCGAACGGTCACCTGGGCCGTCCCGATCATGGGCTTTCTTGGTACCGTCGTGGGGATCACGATGGCCATTGCCAACGTGACGCCGGAGCAATTGGATTCATCACTTCCGGAAGTCACCGCTGGTCTTGCTGTTGCGTTTGATACGACAGCTCAGGCTCTCGGGATGTCCATGATTTTGGTCTTCGGCACATTCCTGATTGAGCGAGGCGAACAGAACAATCTTAACGAGATTGAACAGTTCGGAATCGATCAGCTGGTTCCATCGCTGACCACGGAAACCACTGCGAACCAGGCAACGGGTATCCCAGCACTAACCGACTGGACTGCTCAGATGCTGACGCAACAGACGGAATTCTGGAATCGGCATCTGATGTCTCTGCAGACGGACTGGGCTCAGTCACTTACTCAGCAGACGGATACGCTGGCTCAGGCGTTGAACCAGGAAACGCAGCAAACTCTTCAGGTTCATCGCGAAAGCATCGACGTGTCGCGAGATCAATACGCGGCGTCATTGCAGCAGAGCACTCAGGCGTTCACGCAGCAAATGCAGACGACGATGATGGCCTTCGTCGATCGCGTTGATGCGTGGCAGAACGCCATGCAGGCGACGACTCTCTCATCAGCCGGTCAGGCGGAAGAGTTGCATCGACTGGGACGCACTTTGCTGCAGATGACAGAGTCCGAAGAACGTCTGGCCCAGCTTCAGGAACAGCTGAATAAGAAT
Organism: Planctomycetaceae bacterium; assembly: GCA_947463775.1. Lineage (GTDB taxonomy): Bacteria > Planctomycetota > Planctomycetia > Planctomycetales > Planctomycetaceae > SXXK01. The sequence goes on from CANHVD010000489.1 coordinate 4,819, forward strand.
CTTCAGACGCTTCAGGTCGTGGCCACTCTGGAACAGACCGTCAACAGTCTCAATGCGGCAGTCAACGTACTCACGGCAAAGACCGCGCTTCGCGTCGCGGCTTAGTACGGCCGTCAGGATTGATAACGAGTTATGATGGGCATTCTTGCCTGTCGCAACGAAGTCGGACAAGAATGTCCAACGTACATTTTGCATGATGTATCGTGATCTCAAAGAAGCTTGTTCACTTCTTAAGGTGGCGTAAACAAACGATTCATGGCTCGGCG
>CANHVD010000490.1 GCA_947463775.1 Planctomycetaceae bacterium
AAACCTCGAACGACTAAGTCGCGTGTGCGCCGAGACAGGTTGTGGGCGGCGAAGCATATCAGCCAGAAATGGCCACGTGAACGTAGTTGAAACAAAGGTAAAAAGAGGGCTACAAAGCCCCATCGACGCAGACACTACGACCCCTGATATGGCATTTCCATGACGTCGTAACCCGCGTTTCGAAAGCCCAGCTTTCCGTACACGGCTTTGGCCGCATCGTTGGCATGCTCGACATAGAGTCGCACATTGACCACGTGTCCCTCCGAGGCGGCAGACTCGATGGCGAAAGAAAAGAGCTTTCCGAAAACCCCCAGACCTCGCCATTCAGCACCAACGTAGACGCTTTGAATCCACAGCATCCAGCCGTCGCGCCAATCGCTCCATTCCCGAGTCAGCATGACCTGGCCAACCACGATGCCATCTTTTTCGGCAACAAAGTACAGGACTTCCGGGGCCAACAGCAGTCCTCGCGAAACACCGCGAGTCACAGTAGCCGAATCCAGTTGTTTTCCTTCGGTCTCCTGCGCCAACCGGCAGTTGAATTCCGTAATTCGGTCGACATCAGAAATGTTGGCTCTGCGATACACAAACATCGTCGTTCCTCTTCCCGAAAAGCCCCAGGCTTGTGAGAATGCCGGAGTTCTCCAAATTCTGTTTTTGAACGGAACGTCTGACCGTGAATGGATTCACTCAACGTCATCGCCAGTCATCTGTTGCGTCGGCCGCTCTGGCGGTGATTCTGCTGCTGACCGCCATATTTCGCAATGCACCGGCGTGTCCATTTTGCCTTTCACCACCGCAGACACTGGCCGAACAAATCTCCCGCGCGGATCTCGTATTGATTGCGGAGTTGGTGAGATTTGAAGTCTATGACCACGGGACTCGCCCGGAATCGACTCTCAGGATTCGCAAATATCTGCGAGGTCAGGAAACCGCCGCTCGGCAGGAACGCCTATCCATTGGCCAGCCGATCTTTGTCCCAAGCGAAGCCGCTGGTGCTCCTGGCGATCTCTTTCTGATGTACGGAACATTTCCGGAGTATTCAGTGCCCGGATCTGCAAGTACGTTCGCATCGACGTCTACGAACTCTGATGCGGGCAATGCAAACGCAACCGGAAAAGTCGTTCAGGCAGTTCTCAAGTCCGATACTCCAGCTGAAGCCTTCATACAAAAGGCGTCGTTCCTGGTCCCGGAATTGATTTCCTGGAACGAAACTCTGGCAATCACCACAGACATGGTGAGCTATCTGGAACAGTTGCCTGCTCAAGCAGATCCACAGCCGACTCGCTTGCCCTACTTCCTGACAAACCTGGAGCACCGCGATCCATTGATTGCGATTGATGCCTGGGCGGAATTTGGCAATGCTTCCTATGACGATGTCGTCGCCGTCAAAGAATTGATGTCTCCCAAAGACCTGCGTCGCTGGATTGCAGACAAAGATATGAGCCCAGAACGACTGGGGCTATACGGAATGATGCTGGGATTATCAGGCAGCCCCGAGGATGCTCAGTTCCTGCTCAGCCAGATGATGGAAAGCGAACCTGCGATCGAAGTTGGCAACGATCAGGCCACGCCAACTCGCGCCTTCCGATTCGGTGCGGAAGGCTTGATGGGAGGCTACCTGCTGTTGACCGGCGAAGAGGGACTCAAACAACTTGAAGAGACAATTGCTTTGCCCGCGGATATTCCCGACACAGCTCGCCATGCATTTGTGCAGTCTCTGCAGTTCATTTGGAGTTACGAAAGTGATGTAATCAGCAAAGCTCGCATTCAATCTTCAATGCGACTTCTGCTTCAAAACAGTTCCATGAGAGAAATCGCCATCACGAATCTCGCGCGGTGGGAAGACTGGGAATCGCTTCCGGTGCTTCAGACGATGTTCGCGAAAGACTGCGACGGTGACCGTGAATCACAGCGGGCCATTCTGCAATTTGCTCAAACCTGCCGTCGCAGTGTTTCAGCTCGATCTAATGCTCAGGACTATGCGTCTCTGGCTGAAGAATTCCTTTGCGAAGCTCATCTCACGCGTCCAGACCTTTTGAGCCAAAACGTCCGCGACTTCAACGCACCGCAGTAGGGCAAAGAGAGATTCCTTCCTTTGGACTGCGGCAGCCTGCTGCCGCTTTACGATCCACAGCCTGCTGTCCATCGTTACTCTGAGTTATTCCGCACTTCGGCCAATTATTTGGCAGCGAGCTGCCTGCACCAGAGCTGCAGCAGGCCATAAGAGCCAGTCGTTTGACGATTCCGATGTTGAATTCCATTCTACGTGTCAGTTCTCTTTGATGATCTCCCCACGTAGATGAGACTCTCATGTTACACATGCGCGCATTGTGTTTCCTGTTTGCCTTTTTGATTACCGCAACCTCTTTTGGTCAGGCTCAGCCGAATACTCTCAAGCTGGTGACTCATAATGTCTGGTACGGCTTCACGAAGAAGCCGGAGCCACGGCATGCAGACTGGCTCAAATGGATGGCAGCACAGAAGCCGGATGTTGTGTCGTTGCAGGAACTGAACGAGTACACTCCGGAGAAGTTGGCAGCCGATGCACGTTCGTGGGGGCATGAGCATTCCGTTTTGCTGAAGGAAGATGGATTTCCCACAGGCATTACTTCGCGATTCCCCATTGGAGATGTCAGACGAATTCGCGACGGCATGCATCATGGTTTGCTGCGATGCCGCATTCAGGGCATCTGGTTTTATGTGATCCACTTTCATCCATCGAACTTTGCTCGACGAATGGAAGAAGCGACTCTGCTGCAGGCAGATGTCAGGTCACTCCCTGAGTTGAATCCAAGGATAGTTCTGGCCGGTGATTTCAATGGGTTCTCTCCGGCAGACAAAACTCAGTATGACGCCGACACGAAACTGGTCCCGTTCTTTCAGATGCTCGATCAGCGAGACAACGGTGCTCGGAACCTGAATAGTGGACGGATTGACTATGGCGGCATCTCGTCGATTATCCGTCAAGGTTACGTGGACCTGATTCAACAGCGTCGTTCCAACGGGGCCCCATTTGTCGGCACGTTTCCGTCCTCCCTCGTCAGTGACGAAAACCATGGAACGGACCGAAGACTTGATTACATCTTTGTTTCACGAAGCCTGCTGGCTTCCATCGAATCCACTGAAATCCTTCGAGATGAGGTCACGGAAGGTCTCTCTGATCATTTCCCAGTCACTGCCACATTCAGATTAGGCGATACAACGGCAGCGAATATCTTCACATCACAGCCGGAACTGCTGCAGGAGCACGGAGCAGGGGAGGGGCCGGCATGGCATCCGGAGCTGGGCCTTTTGACAAGCGGTGAGGGGAACATCAATCTCCGTGACAAGACCGGAAAGAGTTCCGTCTATCGTCAAAACGCCGGCTCGAATGGACTCATGTTCGATCGACAGGGACGATTGATTATCTGCGAACCAGTGCGTCGCCGAGTTACTCGCATTGAAGCCGATGGTTCAACCAAAGTGCTGGCAGAAACATTTGATGGCAAGAAGTTTAATCAGCCCAATGACCTGACGATGGACTCGCAGAATCGCATTTACTTCACCGATCCGCAATATGGCGACCGAAGCACGATGGAAATGCTGGACGCGAACGGTCGCCCAATCGAAGGCGTGTATCGCATCGATCCCTCAGCAAACGTAACGAGAATCATCACGCATGAAGTCGATCGCCCAAACGGAATCGTCGTGACTCACGATGACAAGTATCTTTTCGTCGCCGACAACAACAACAATTCACCCAATGGTGCACGAGCGCTCTGGCGATTCGAACTGCAGCAGGACGGAACTGTTGATTTTGAAACTCAGACGCTGATCTTCGACTGGAAGACAACTCGCGGTCCCGATGGAATGAAACTGGATGCAGACGGTCGCCTGTACGTAGCGGCCGGTATCAACAAACCGAATCCTCCACATGAATCAGCTGATGAACCCACAGCCGGCATCTATGTATTTTCCTCGGAAGGTACTTTGCTCACGGTGGCCCAGATTCCTCGCGATGAAACCACAAACTGTGCTTTTGGCGGCGATGATCTTCGAACGCTGTTCGTCACGTCCGGGGGAAGCCTCTGGAAACTGGAAACAGTGGTGCCAGGCAAACCTGCCTGGCCGCATGCTGCAGCTAATTAGCCAAACAGAAACGCTTAAGATTTCAACTCTATGATTGAGGGATTGAAGCCCCGTAGAATAGAGGCCGTCAAAAGGAACGGGGAACAGCACAATGCGACGGTGAGAGATCGCCAGTAGCGCAGTCAAATCCGCGCGGTTCAATCCCTCTCCGAAGCTTTTGGACTGCGAAAACAGAAATAGTGCAACTCCAAAAATTCAGTGTGGGGTTTGATGAAGTGAAGCGAACTGGCCGGTAGTGGCTCAAGACGATTTTGCATGAAAACCCGGTGGGCTGCATTTGCGCGAGTGTGGCTGTTCGTCAACATTTACAAGCCAACACCATGCTCCCCTTCGTTGCCATCATGACTGAACTTCTGTGGAAAAGATCTGTATGAAGCTGCGTCAACACATCGTCATGCTTGTTGCTGTTTTGCTGGCTTTGCCTTACACCGATGATATCTGTTGCGGCGCTGAATCTGTGAAAATTGATGGCGTCCGAATCGCCTGCTCCAGCGAGGGCTCGGGTGACCCCGTTGTGTTGATCCACGGCTTACATTCAAGCACTGAAATGAACTGGCGAAATCCCGGCATTATCAAAGTGCTGGCTCAGAATTACCGAGTGATCTGTCTCGATCTACCCGGCCACGGAGAAAGCGACAAGCCAGAATCAAGGGATGCCTATGGCCTGCAAATGGTTCACGATGTCGCAAGGATTTTGGAACATTTGAAGGTCCAGAAAGCTCATATCGTCGGCTATTCGCTGGGTGGCATGGTCGCTTTGAAGTTTGCTGCTGTGCATTCTGACACGACTCTGTCCGTTACTCTTTGCGGAATGGGCTGGCTGAAAGAGGGAGGTCTGCTACAACGATTCTGGAACAACATGGCTGGGCGTGAAAGTTCTCGAACACCCGAAGCTTGCGTCAAAGGAATTGCCGAGCTTGCT
>CANHVD010000491.1 GCA_947463775.1 Planctomycetaceae bacterium
AATTCGTCGCGACGACTGCTCAGCCGATAAAGTGACGGGATGCCATCAACAAGCTTCGCGGCAAGCAATTGTTCAACCAGCTTTTCTCCCAGGCCATCAATGTTCATTGCTGGCCGTGATGCAAAGAAGATCAGCGTCTCACGCAATTGAGCTGGACAGGCAGGATTCTGACAGCGAATGTAGACGCCGCCCTCATCCTTTAGAACATCCGATTTGCATTCCGGGCATTGTGTTGGGAATACGAACGGTTGCTCATGTCCTGTTCGAGCGGACTCGTTGACACGCATTACGTGAGGAATGATCTTGCCGGCTTTTTCCACGACAACGGTGTCGCCGATCCGGATACCCAGACGGTCAAGTTCCTCAGAATTATGCAGGCTCGCGCGGGAGACGGTGGTTCCGGCGATTTCGACGGGTTCCAGTTCGGCCACGGGAGTTAACGCGCCGGTCTTGCCGACCTGTATCGTGATCGCACGAACTCGTGTTTCCGCTTCGTAGCGTTCCCACTTGTAAGCGCGAACCCAGCGAGGATGTTTCGAGGTTGCTCCGAGCTGTTCACGATCGGCAAGATTATTCAGCTTGATCACAAGACCATCGACTTCAAACGGCAACTCAGGGACTCGCGCGATCATTTCAGCGCAGACTTGCAACAGTTCTTCGAAGCCATTTGCATGGGACACGTTGGGGGTCGTTGGAATACCGAGATTGCGAATGGAGTCCAGAAATTCGCCGTACGATGTCCATGAGATTCCTTCAACGTAACCGACACCATGAGCCAGAAATCTGAGTTTACGTTCTCGTGTCAGTGTTGGATCCAGCAGCTTCAATGCGCCGGCGGCAGCGTTGCGAGGATTCTTGAATGGCTCTTCACCCGCGCGAACTTGCTCCGCCTGAAACGCTGCGAACTGTTCGTTCAGGATGATAACTTCACCGCGGACTTCGAGTGAGGTCGGGGGCTTTTCGGTCATCAGTCGGAGAGGGATTCCAGCGATGACTTTTGCGTTGTTCGTGACATCGTCGCCGACAGCTCCGTTGCCTCGAGTTGCCGCACGAACGAGTGTGCCATTCTCCCAGATCAACGCGATGGCGACGCCATCGATCTTGAACTCAACGGAATACTCGAGCGATTCACGGTCCAGCGTTTTCCTGAGGCCGGCATCCCAGTCGACCAGTTCCCGCTCTTCAAACGCATTCTCAATGGACAGCATGGGAATGCGATGGGAGACCTGCGTAAAACCGGCGATAGGTTCGCCACCGACTTTGACGCTGGGGCTGTCTGCGGTCGCGTACTCCGGATGAGCTTTCTCCAGAGCAATCAGGCGGGCCATCAGAGCGTCGTATTCGCGGTCCAGGATTTCTGGTTTGGCGTCGACGTAGTAGAGGCGGTTGTGTCGCTCCAGCTTTTGGCGGAGTTCAGTGATCTCGTGGAGTTCATCAATTTCATCGTGCGGAAATAAACTGGCCATGAACAGCGGCTTATCGAGGGGGATAGTTGACATTGGGCATCATAAGACGGCCAAATCCGGGGCCGCTACGTATCATTGTGCGGTTCTGTGTTCCATACAATCGAAGGAATGTCGAATGCGAGCGGCAGCGTGTTGACGAATTGGGGCGTTCTCCATTAGAGTTTCAGAACAAATTGACCAGAAAAAGTGAGGCCGCACCGCCATTCGACCTCGCAAGTTCCTGCAGTGTGCTGGATTTTTGAATGAGTCGAAGCCGCAGGACGCAAAATATTGGCGCATGATCCCGGAAATACATTGGAAGTCCTGTTGGAAACGACGTTTGAACAATTGGGGCTAAAAGCCTCGACTCTGAAACAACTTCAAAAGATCGGCTACGAAAAGCCGAGTCCGATTCAATCGGCCTTTATTCCCGTCGCGTTGACGGGGAAAGACTGTATTGGACAGGCCAGAACCGGAACTGGTAAGACGGCCGCCTTTATGCTTCCCGCGCTGGAACGCGTGGATCTGAGCCTGCCTAAAGTTCAGGTGCTTGTGCTCGCTCCGACTCGTGAGTTGAGTGAACAGGTTTACGCCGAATCCAAGAAGCTGGCCGGTGGAGATAAGCTGAAGTTCGCTCTCGCTACCGGTGGTCGTCCGATCGGGAAACAGATCGACGATCTTGAGCATGGTGCTCAGGCGGTGATTGGAACACCGGGCCGAGTGATCGACTTGCTGCGTCGACAGCATTTGAAACTCAAGAATCTGATGGTCGTTGTGCTGGATGAAGCCGACCGAATGCTGGACATCGGGTTTCGCCCTGACATTGAACGCATCCTGAAGTCATGCCCGGAAGAACGCCAGACGTTGTTGTTGTCAGCCACGTTGCCTCCGCCTGTGGAGAAGCTGGCTCAAAAGTTTATGTCATCTCCCCAGATGGTGGATCTGTCAGAAGACCGCGTTGTTGTTGATACGATCGAACAGTACTACATCACTGTTGATGAAGATCGGAAGACGGCCTTGCTGTTGCGAGTCCTTGCGAAGGAAAAGCCAAGCCAGGCAATCGTGTTTACTCGCACGAAGCGCGGTGCCGATGCGTTGCATCTTAAGTTTTCTAAACGACTGAAGTCTGATCGCATTGCTGCGATTCACGGCGACTTGCCGCAGCGAAAGCGTGACAAGGTTATCAAGTCACTTCGCGCAGGTGAGATTCGTCTGTTGATTGCGACAGACGTTGTAGGGCGCGGTATCGACGTCAGTGGGATCTCGCACATCATCAACTTTGATATCCCCGAGTATTGCGACGACTATGTGCATCGAGTTGGCCGAACGGGCCGACTTTCGTCTGCGGAAAACGGGCGAGCGATCACGTTTGTTACGTTGCAGCAGGGTGGCGAACTGACAAACATCGAAAAGCGTATTAATACCGTTCTGCCGGAGTACAAAGTCGAAGGCTTTGAAGCATTCCGCAGCCGAAACCGGCCAACTCGCACGATTCGGAAGTTCGGGCAAGGCGAAGAATAGATTCGCTGATGAGTGGCATGCAGGATCCCTTCATAGGGATTGTCACGTCTCTTTCCTGATGCAGGTGAAGTCATGGATCGTCGCACGTTCCTTAAGTCCGGCGCGAGCCTTTCTGCGCTGTCGTTGAGTCATGGAGCGTTTGCGGCTCCGGTCACGAAGATTCCACGAGTCGGTCTGATTGGCACTGGCTGGTACGGCAAAGTTGACCTGCTGCGACTGATTCAGGTTGCTCCGGTTGAAGTCGTTGGGCTCTGCGATGTCGACAGCAAGATGGTGGCCGAAGCGGCCGAGATCGTAGCTGGGCGACAGGCGTCAGGGCAAAAGCCGAAGACCTGGAAGGACTATCGGCAGATGCTGAAGGAGCAGGAATTCGACATCATGCTGGTCGATACTCCCGACCACTGGCATGCTCTGCCGATGATTGACTGCGTGAATCAGGGCATTGATGTCTGGGTTCAGAAGCCGATCAGCGTTGATGTCATTGAAGGGCTGTCGATGGTCACGGCGGCACGAAAGAACAATCGAGTCGTTCAGGTGGGAACTCAACGCCGAAGTACTCCTCACTTGATCGAAGCGAAGCAGCGTGTTGTCGATGCCGGGCTGCTGGGTGACATCGGCATGGTTGAATGTTACTGCTACTACCACATGCGAGCTCAGAAGAATCCGCCGGAGATTGCGGTTCCGGACAACCTGGATTACGAACTCTGGACCGGCCCTGCTCCGATGAGACCGTTTACCGAGCTGACTCATCCACGAAGCTGGCGAGCGTTCATGGAGTACAGCAACGGCATTGTCGGCGATATGTGCGTGCATATGTATGACATGGTTCGTTGGATGCTGAAGCTTGGCTGGCCAAGTCAGATTTCTTCGTCCGGTGGCATTCTGGTTCAGACGAGTTCCGCCGCGAACACGACGGATACTCAGACTGCCACTTTTCAGCATCCGGACTTTCCGGTGCTCTGGCAACATCGTTCGTGGGGAGCCGCTGCCGATCCGCAGTATCCGTGGGGCTCGACGATTTACGGTGATAAGGGCACCTTAAAACTCAGCGTCGACAAGTACGAATTCATTCCTCGCAATGGTGGCGAGAAACTAACGGGCTCGGCCCTGTTCGAGTACGACAAGTACCCGGAAGATGAGACCGAAAAAGATCTGGAGCGACACGTGGCGTCAGCGGTACGTGGTCACATGTTGAATTTTCTGGAGTGCATTGAGAGTCGCGAAAAGCCAGTCTCGGACATTGAAGAGGGTCAGATTTCCACGGCCAGCTGCATCCTTGCCAATATCGCAATGAAGCTGGGACGCACATTGAATTGGGACGCGAACACTCACACTGTCATCGGCGACGAAGAAGCCACTCGACTTCTCCGCCGCGAATACCGAGCACCGTGGGTTCACCCGGAACCGGTGTGAAGAAGAGAAATCCGCAGAGGAGTTGCAGGTCTTGGGCGATCTGATCTTGTTGGCAAGTGTTGCGCGAGAATGCTTGCGGAAAGGTCCGTAGCCAAGCTGCCGTGTCGGAAATTGGAGAGAAGAACCCTGTTCTAAAGTCCGCCCAGTCCCTGAAACTCTATTTCCAAAACAGGACGAGCCTCATGGACAATCTCCTGGTCCAGTTGGTCGATTCCTCGTCCCTGCAGTGAAATGTTTTGCAATGTTTCTGAGGTTGTCAGGATCTGGAGGGCTTCGTTGGATAAGGTGCAATCGCGAATTGCCAGTCTCTTGAGGCGACTTGATTGGGCCAGCGTTTTGGCTGCCTCCGTTGTGAGCCGACATTCGACCAGAGTCACGCCCTCGATGGATTCAAATCGATCTACGTACTGCAATTGTTTTGGCATCGCATCGTGAATGGAGATTCCACGCAGAGTTTCAGAACTTACGGAAGTTGGCAATTGTTCTGTCGTCAAATGTGCCCCGTCGATTGCTAAATGCTTCAGAGGAAGGTGACTGACAAGGCGCTGAATTGAGCCTGAAGGAAGTTCAGCACCAACGAGAATCAGCCATTCGGTTCCATGAGTTTTGCATAGTGCATTAACACCTTCCTCGCTCAGGTTAATCTGGCCCAGATTCAAGTTCTGGATTGAAA
>CANHVD010000492.1 GCA_947463775.1 Planctomycetaceae bacterium
AATTCGATGAAGAGCACTTACGATCCCAACAGAAACATTGGATGATTCTGCTGCGTAAAATCGTCCCAGAGCAATCGACCATTGGCCAATTCTTATCGACTGACTGGATGCGGGTCGAACCGGAGTCCACTTTCCTTCTTTTGCTTTCAGGAGCACCAGACGTCGAAGATGGTCGGTCGCGACGACTTCGACATTCGTGCGTTTTCCGGCGATGTCTTCTGCCAGAATTGCTTCGGGTTTGCCTTGTAAGGCAAACTCACTAGTCAGAATTTCTCCAGCGTCTGAAATAACAACTCCGGTGGTCACAAGCGAAGAGACTTTATCTCCATCAACAGATTGCTCTCCCCCGATAACACGCAATCTGACTATCGAAGCATCGGCAGACTGAACGGCAGCTCTGACAGCTTGCCCAAGTTCGTCGGCGTGAACTCCCGACGAAATCGAGGCGGCAGCAAGTATGCTGAGAACTGCGAATACAAACCGCTGAGCGAAACTAAGTGTCATGGAGTTTCCAAATCATCTTCGAATAATCGATAGCTGCAGGTCGTCAATATCCAGTTGTCCGGTTGCGCCATTGAGGCCAATCCGGATGATCATTTCTTTTGCCCCGGGAGGGACGGGGACTGTTGATCGAGCATTCTGCCAGTCAAAACTGCCACGCCATTTTCCCATAACCTTTTGTCCGATTTCACGGCGGACATGGTCATAGAAATGAACCACGACGGCGGCTTGCTCTGTTACATCCTGACCGGGCACAATGCCTTCACAACGGACCCAGTAGTTCAGGTTCATGACTGCAATCGTCCGCCCGTCGATCGCTGATCCCTGCAGGCAATGGGATAGCGAACCGAAATCTTTGTTCTGAAAGCGAATGCAGTAAGTTCCGGTGATTGGAGATTCCGTGCACATCGTTGTCTGACGCTGGTAATGCCAGCCGTCGACTTTCTCGTCACCGTTTTCATCTTCTTCAAATGAGCCGTTCACAATTTCAGGGCGAGTCGGGTCCGGTTGAATTCGCCGTTGCTCTTCGGACGCTCCCGTCATTGGTACGAAAAGGGTTGAAATGAGCTTTTCATCTGTCAGCTTGCCGTCCACTTTTGTGAACAGATGAAACGACTGCTGATATCGTTGCCCCACGGGGACAATCATCTTCCCGCCCTCCTTGAGTTGTTCGACTAAAGGAGTTGGGACATTCTCTGGTGAGCAGGTCACGATGATTTTGTCGAACGGGGCGTGCTCAGGCCAGCCTTTATAGCCATCGCCGTCGAGCGTAAAGACATTGTCGTATTTGAGTTCCTTAAGTCGCTTCGTCGCCTGTTTGGAAAGAGGACTGACGATCTCAATTGTATAGACCTCTTTAACGATCTCTGCCAGCACTGCTGCCTGATATCCACTCCCGGTTCCAATCTCCAGGACTCGATCTTCCGGCTGAGGATCCAACGATTCCGTCATGTAGGCCACGACATACGGTGGCGAGATTGTTTGCTGATGTCCAATCGGCAATGCAACATCTTCGTAAGCAGCCGCTTTCTGTGGTCCGGGTACGAACTCGTGTCGCGGCACACGTCTCAATGCTGCCAGAACGGCTTTGTTCGAGATTCCCTCAGCTTCAACTCGTGTGGCCACCATGTGCTCTCGCTGCTCTTCGTAGCGATGCTGTCCGACAGCGACAGTTGAGTTGAGCAGAACCACTGAAAACACCATCACACAACTCAATTTGTTGCGCAATTTTGCCACGGACGAAGGAGTTGTCTGGTGTTGCATGTCATGGGCGTTGTTTAACACAGGCGATCCTCGCTGCTTGAAGCGGTCAGGTGAGACCTGAATTCCGTTCAGGGTCACCGGAGTAAGTGTAATAACCGGGCGGTTAAGAGAGAACTGGATTCTCTGTTGTGAGTCCGATCTGTGAATCTCTCAGGCGAAACGCTTGAAGCGGTCGGATCAAAGGAGAAAAGTATGGGATGAATTGCTTTCATATTGTGTTAGCCAGGCATAGCGGCCGTTGTTCCAAACCCGATTCTGACGTGTAATCTCCCTGATTATTCCGATGGAACAATCTCTTTTTTCACGAACCTGCAGATTGAGGTTGCCAGAATAGGGCTTCGCTTGAGTACCCTGTCAAATATGGTTTTCTGACTTTGTGCCATTTGGCGAATCGGATTTATGTCGCTTCAAGTTTCTGCCAATTCATTTCAGCAAATGCTGTCCCACAGCGGGCTGCTGTCAGAAACTCAGCTGCAGCAGGTTGAACAAAGATTTCCGGCTTCGGTGCGGACTTCGACGCCGAGAGCTATCTGTGATTGGCTGCTTCAGGAAGGAGCAATTACGGAGTGGCATGCTGAGAAACTCCTGCAGTCGAAGTTTCGAGGTTTCTTTCTGGGGCCATACAAACTGCTGAGTCGTGTAGCGCGCGGGGGGATGAGCACGATCTATTCGGCGCAGCACAAAGAGACAGGCGAAGTTAATGCATTGAAAGTTCTGCCGCCGGCTCGGACTAATACCGCGTCCTACTTGCCCCGATTGCAACGCGAAGCCGCGATGACTCAGCGTTTGCAGCACCCAAACATTGTGCGAGTGTTCGGGTTCTATTCAGAATCTGATGGCCAGGATGCGATACATTTCATTGCCATGGAATTCATGCGGGGGCGGGATCTCTTTGAGACCGTCAATATCGAAGGGCCGTTAAGTTGTCGTCAGGCGGCAGACTACATTCGTCAGGCGGCTGAAGGGCTTGAATATGCGCATCAGGCAGGCTTGGTTCATCGTGATATCAAGCCGGGCAATCTGTTTGTTCCTGAAGATGGGGTTTTGCGAATACTCGATCTGGGACTCGCGCAGGACTTCGACAGTGAAGAGAATCTGACGCGAGAATTCAATGAACGGGTTCTGGGGACAGCGGATTATCTGGCTCCTGAACAGGCTGCAGACAGCCATACTGTGGACCGAAGAGCTGATCTCTACAGTCTTGGTTGTTCGCTCTACTTTTTGCTGACGGGGCAGCCTCCATTCACGGAAGGAACGCTTGTGCAGCGTCTGGTGGCCCATCAGACAAAGACACCGGTGCCATTGACTCAATTCCGATCGGATGTTCCTGCAGAACTGGATTCCATTCTGAATGCGATGATGGAAAAGAATCGCAATCGAAGGATTTCAACGGCCAGTGAAGTTGCAGAACGCCTCAGCCGGTTTCTTGAGTCGATTGCGGACAAACCCGAGTTTGACCAGCGTCCTCAAATGGGTGAATTGAGTTGCTCCCAGGATGATCGAGGTAGATTATCTGCCTCGTTCGATACTGAGGATTCCAACAAATCCAACACCGACGCTGCGGAGACGAGGACCACCAGGGATGCTGATTCGTGGCCAAATGTCTTTCGGCGACCTGAAGATTCATCAGCTGATGTCGTCGTTGAGCACAACGCAGAGGTCAAGACTCAAGGTGCTGGAGATTTTCCGGGGCTCACGCAGCTGCTAATTACGATTGAAGCAGAATGTCGTGTTGGCGGTGCATTTGCTTCAGATCCTCGAAGTGCAGAACTTCTGGAAGTTGCTCGCCGATTGCAGGGAGAAGTTCAGCCTGAGGAAAATCGGGAACAGTCGACTGCGATACTGCCTGAGATTGTCGTGCCCAAAACTCTTCATAAAGTGTCCGACGCTCCAGAACGGCCTGGCTCGTTCGGTCGTCTGCTGCTATTTGCATTCCTGCTGTTGGCGTGGATCTGCATTGTCACCGTATTGGTGGAGTGGATGCAATCGGCATAAGCTAAGAGTGGACTCCATGCGTTTCAGAGTCGGAGTCCCCGGCCAATCTCCGGGGACTCAGGGTCAACGATCTTGTCGAGGCTATTCGATAGTCCAGTAGTCGAACACGAAAGGCTCTTCCAGTTTGCCACCCAGAAGCTCAACAAACTTCTTGTGCGCCGGATGAGGCAAGTAGGCCGCACGATCTTCCTCAGAGGAAAACGTAATCAGATAGCCGTGAGTAAATCCCTTGTCGAGTCCTTCCGGGCTGTTGTTGATGCCGCGTTCGAAGTCTCTGACTTCCGGAATCTGTCGCTTCAAATCTTGAAACGCTCGATTGATCTCATCTAGCTGAGCAGGAGTGACTTCAGGTTTGTATTTGAACAAAACCACGTGTCGAAGTACGCGTGTCTTTGGTTTCAATTCACCGGCGGCTTCCAGCATTCGAACGGCTACGAATCGATTGCCGGCATCATTCAAGTGAACTCCATCTGTGGTCAGGACCCCCTTGTCCTGCTGGGAGACATTGTACTCTTTCAGATATCCCATGAATGCCGCATGCAGGTCAAGCAATGTTGTGTTGGTTTCATTGGCCACCTTTCGGCTGATTTCTGCGTATTCAGACAGCATTTTGTCGAGTTCATTTGAGCCATCATGCTTTTCGCCAATAGCACTGGGCGTGGAAAGGATTACTCGCGCGCCAGCATCAGTGCATCGTTTGATGAGGCTTCGAAGTCCGGCATCGTATTTTTCGACCGAAGTTCCGCGTCCGTTCTTGGAGTGCCAGACATCGTTGATTCCGATGTAGATCACGACCACGTTGGGCTTGTGTGACAAGACGTCTTTATCGAGTCGAGCTTCAAGGTCAGGAACTTTATGGCCTCCGATTCCAGCGCCGATGACTTTGATCCCTGAGTTCGGTCGAGCTTTTTCTATGGCTTCGCGAAATACGGTGACATATCCCGTTGGGCCAGCACCCTGTTGGGTAATGGAGTCGCCCAGAAAGACGATTGTTTCGCCATCCTTCAATTCGGCGGTCGCACTCGCTCCCATTGCCATTAATGTTGCCATCGTCATCAGTATCCTTGTTCCCAGCATACGTGAATTCTCCTGTGAAGTTTTTGTACAGCCTTTACTCACCATTTGCAGGAGGGTGGCAGAGGTGAAGGAAATCGTCAACCGACGGAATCGCCCTGCAATTTCGTTTCCGGCTTAAACTCGCGGGTCGGAATCGGGCTGCCTTCTGTGGCTCCGGATAGAATTGTGGCGTTCTATAGTTCAGGTATAGCGAGATGATCACATTGAACAATTCA
>CANHVD010000493.1 GCA_947463775.1 Planctomycetaceae bacterium
ACGGCACCAAACTTCGTGCGAACCTGAATGGCGCCTTCGAGGACAATCAGAATCCGAAATCGATCCTCAATAACCATTCGGGCCGGATCCATGATTCGATGCCGTCGAATCACAAAATGCTCGCATCGCACAAGCTCTTCAAAGACATGAGACTGGTCGCACAGTTGAACTGGCTTCACCGGGAACACTGGGCCACGCTGAAAGTCGGTGCAGGTAATCGACTCTTCCACATGAATCGGGCGAGCTTTCCCGGAGGCATCCAGACGTCCCCAGTCGAAGAGTCGAAACGTGAGATTACTCTGCTGCTGAACCTCCGCGAGAACAATCCCGGGGCCAAGAGCGTGAACCGTGCCGGCCGGCACGAACACGCAGTCGCCACGTTTGACCGAGATCATGTTCAGGCATTCTTCGACAGTGCCGACAATCAGCGACTGTCGTAGTTGCTCCGGAGTAACACCAGACTTCAGTCCGGAACAGATCTGGCTATCAGGACGAGCTTCCAGGATAACCCACGCCTCTGTTTTTCCATTTTCATTGGCCTGAAATTGTTTGGCCAGCCGATCGTCCGGATGCACCTGTAATGACAACCAATCATTGGCATCCAGAAATTTGATGAGCAACGGAAATTGAGTTAACTGATCCTGACATCCCAGCAGCTCACGTCGGTGGTCCCGCATCAAGTCGCTGAGCGATAGCCCGGCCATTGGTCCCGTCGCAACAATGCTCTGACCATCCGCGTGATCTGCGACTTCCCAGCTTTCCGCGTAATCGTTCTCGCTGCCAATTGGCTTGTGCAGCAAAGAACCCAGCCGACGTCCACCCCAGCGAATTCTTTTCAAAATGGGCTGAAACAACAGTGGGGGAAGCATTCTGAATACGCTTGCTTTAGGAGTAGGAATTGAGGATCACAGCCTCTGGTCAGCGTATCAGGATGTCCAGCATTCGGAACAGAGCAATTTGCAACTCATGAGCAATCGCGCGTACTCAGTGACTCCCCAAGTCCCCACGTTCCACCGGGGCTCGCCACATTGCCTGTTTTAATCTGCAAATCAGTCTGCGATTCCGAAGCGGACGATGCAGTACAGCGCCTTGAAGCCGTCGCGCCAGCCGATCTTTTTACCTTCGGCATAGGTTCGACCTGCATAGCTGACCGATGTCTCAAACACTCGGAGACGTCGGCGAGCGACTCGGGCGGTAATCTCTGGCTCGAAGCCAAAGCGTTTCTGGACCAGCTTAGGAGTAATCTCATCAATCACTGAACGACGGAAGACCTTGTAACATGTCTCCATGTCGCTGAGATTCAGATTCGTAAAGCAGTTGGACAGCGTCGTGAGAAAACGATTGCCCAGATAGTGCCAGAAGTAGAGCACTCGATGCGCCTGGTCACCTAAAAATCGGCTGCCGAAAACGACGTCGGCTTTGTTCTCAACGATCGGCTGCAACAACCGAGGATACTCGGCCGGATCGTATTCCAGGTCGGCATCCTGAATGATCACAATGTCTCCCTCGACATGCGAAAACCCGGTCTTAAGAGCCGCGCCTTTTCCCTGATTGACGTCGTGAAAGAAGATCCGAATCTTGTTGAAGTCGTCCTGCCCGCCTTCTGCTTCCAGAGCTTTCAGGACATCGCGTGTCCGATCCTTGCTGCAGTCATCGATCAGAATCAGCTCTTTGCGGATCGGCACCTGCCGAACTTTATCCACGAGAACTCGCAGAGTTTTCTCTTCGTTATAAACAGGGATCACCACGGACAAACGCATCTCCGCCGGGATGACATAAAAGCCCAGTTGGCGACAGGCCGATTCCCCGATGGTTCGTGTCTGCTGATCGTACCATTCGGCGGACCATGGACGAAGATTCTGAAGGAGAGGCTGTTCGGGGGAGGTCATGGCGAAAATTTCTCGTTGGCAGCCGTGCGGAAATCCATAAAGTTCAGTGGATCAAAGGGACCACGGATATTCTGGCTCAGGATTTCGCTGACGACTGATGTAAGGCGGCAACAATCCGCTGAAATCAGCAAGGCCGTCTGAAAAGTCGCGCGTTCCGAACCGTACATAGCCGGACTCGTAGGAATAATCCGTACGTTCTCTCCAGGCTGTTCCGCGAAGAGATTCCGGGCGGCCGTGTCCGATTTTTCCACGCCATGGCACCAAAACCCGATTTCTCCCGGCCGCAACCAGTGACGAAGCGACAACGCCACTCGCCCCATCGTGAAGCGACCATTCACATCGTGACATGGACGAAGCCAAATCTTCCCGTCGATCGGGTGCCGGATAAGCATGCAGTCCATTCCGATCGGGCCAAAGAACCCCAACTCTCTTGCGGCGGCCGCGATCCTTCTGCAGGGAGCCACTGCCGGCTGCCACCAACCGTCAACAGCGGTCGACACAATGCTGCCGCGATATCGCCCCGCATCATCCGTCAGCATCTCACATCCGCCGATGTACTCGATCATCTGATCTGACGTTAACGGGGGGACCTCGAACTGTAGTCCGCACTCGGCAACTCGCTCGAACCATGGCTCCACATAAACAGGCTGCTTGTCGACGAATCGTTTCTGCAGCCAGTTTTGTGTCGTTGCTGAAATCTCAATGCCATCACCGCACATGCGGTTTCGCGAGGCCTGACTGAGGTTGGATTTGATCACCCATTTCGCGAATCCCAAACCAGCGAACTCCCGCAATGCTTCGCTGACCTGAGCAACAGACCAGCAAAGTCGTCCGCCCGGCAGTTCTCCTGCTTCGGCCTCTCCAGAAAGCGGCCAACATCCATCCAGCGCCGCAAGAAACTCACGGCTATTGACGAACTTAACGACGCTCGGATCCGGCGAGGAGAACTTGAGCCCAAGTTTTGTACCGAGATTGATCGCTGCATTGCTCCAGCCCCACGGCTGAAATTCATACTCCGCGAGATCATGCCGCGTAAGAGACGCTTGCGTTTCAAATCGAACATGTTGCAACGCTGTTGGGATCTCTGACGGAACCGCATCTTCGTCAACGATCACGATATCATGTTGATCTGCTGCAGCTTTCGATTGAATTGACGATGCAAGCAATCCCATCACGGCCGCCAACTGCCCAGCTGACTTTCGAGCCATCGCGGGAACTCGGTGAGCAATCCCGTCCAGCTCATCTTCGAACATCAGATTGGGGTGTAGCAAACGTGGCATGAGATAACCGAACGCTAACTGGTTGATGAGTGAGTCGACTTCGGGACATGTTTTGAGCCCCGTGTCGACTTTCGCTCTGAAGCTTTCAACTCAATGGAATCGAAAGGCAGGACACTGATGAAATCTTTAGCGAACAGCCCCAAAATAACTTCCTGCTGGAATCGACTGGAGACTCAACCGGTGTGCCTGCGTTCGCGAAGGCTCACTTGTCACACCCTACGAGAAAACGCTGCAATATGTAGGGTGTGACAAGTTCGCCCTGGCGAACGCAGGCACACCATTTACGGATTTCATCCGAACCAGTTCCTAAGCGGCCAGCACGGTTTCCATCGGCATTTCAAACTCAACCCGAGGACTGCCGCAGAAAACTGAGTGTTCGCTGAAAGTCATCCGGCAATGGTGCTTCAAACTGAATTTCTTTGCCCGTAATTGGATGCCGAATCATCAGGCGAAACGCATGCAACGCTTGCCGTGCGATGAGCACATCATCAGCAGGTCCCGTTGAATCAATCTCCGCAGAGGTTGCTGCAGAGGTCTTGTTGCGGCGACCAAGAGAACTCAGAATCTCTGACTTCCGAAAATCCGACTGCCCAATATACATGCGGTCGGCAACGATCGGGCAGGCGATGTGCTGCATGTGAACTCGCAGTTGATGAGTTCTCCCGGTGTGCGGATGCAGATCGACGAATGCGTAACCGCCGTAAGACTCGGCCGTCTTGTAGAATGTGACGGCTTCGCGAGCATTCCCGCCTTCAGGGCAGACCATCATCTTCTCGCGAACTCTTGGATGAGCACACACGAAGGTGCGAATGTAATCGGACGCCAGCTCCGGAACGCCGCGCACGATGGCTCGATATTCTTTACGAACTTCACGCCGTTCAAACTGGCTGCTGATCTTCTGGTGAACCTGATTATCCTTGGCAATCAGAATCACTCCGGTCGTATCACGATCCAAGCGATGCACAATCCCCGGCCGATGTCGCCCCGCAACATCACTCAGACAATTAAAGTGGTACTGCAATGCGGCTGCGAGCGTGCCATGAGAGTTGCCTCGCCCCGGATGGACAACCATGTTGGCCTGCTTATTCACGACGATAATCGCATCGTCCTCATGCAGGATATCCAGCGGAATATTCTCGGCCTGGATGTTTGATTCTTCCGCATCCGGCAATTGAACCCAGATGCGGTCGTTGACCCTTAAGCGTCGCGACACCTTCGGGACGAGCCCATTCAGCGTCACACCTCCCGCTTCCACGGCCTTCTGTAACTGAGCACGGCTGTGGTTCGGGAACAAACGGTTCAGGTAATGATCAAGCCGCCAGCCATGGGCGCGAGCTTCCACCGTGATATCGATGGGCTCTTCGAGATTTGCAAGCTCCTCGGGGGACAACGGCTGAATACCGTCGTCCACCGATTCTGGAGGCTTGCCGGAGCTGGATGTCATTCCCCTGATTTCTCAGGCGCTGGTGTGCCTTCAGCTGGGGCTGGAGTTCCTTCGGCCGGCGCTGGCTTGGCTTCCGGTGCCGGAGTTCCTTCGGCTGGAGCTGGTGTTCCATCAGCTGGAGCCGGCTTGGCTTCTGGTGCTGGCGTTCCTTCCGCAGGAGCTGGCGTTCCTTCGGCTGGCGCTGGCTTCTCTTCGGCAGCAGGAGTTCCCTCAGCTGGAGCCGCTGGTGTTTCTGTCTTCGCACCTTCCGCCGGAGCGGCTGGCGTCGTGAAGTCAGGGATGTCGAACTTCGGAACGTCAGGAACTTTTCCCGGTCCATCCTGAGGCAACAGCAAATCATCGCTGGCCTTCGGATTCTGAGTATGGAACCAGGCGTAGAACGCTTTCGAATTATCTGACTTCAGTGTCTTCACGCGGCTCTCAGCGAT
>CANHVD010000494.1 GCA_947463775.1 Planctomycetaceae bacterium
GAGATACTCCGCTTCGTCTTCTGGCACAGTGTCGCACTAGCCTCGCTGATGGGCCTGCTGACGCTGGCTCAGGCCTATTGGCTGACGTGGATGGTGCCAAAATAATTGCCGCGATTCAACAAGACTTTGCCGACAATATTCAGGTAACGCATCGCCAGTTGAATGTGAAACCTTACCTGAACAACACCCGGGAATTCCTTCTACGGCTTCCTCACGAAGTCAAAAACTGACGATCCACACTTTCGAGTCAGACCGTATTCCGGAAATTATCCCCGAAACGCAAGTTCTCGCAGGTCACTCCGGCAGAAACTGCTGCTCCATTGGCCGTTTTCACTGTCTTTTATGCGGAAAAACGCATTCATCTTGACCCGACATGGGGACTTTCCATAGAAGCGATTCCGGCTAAGTTCTCCTCTCTCAAAATCCTCTCTTCTCTCTCCTCATTCAACCATCCGCGGATCACGACGAGCGTCTGAATCGCTCAGACATTAACCAGCGGCTGGCCCCGATCCGCTCACAGAATCAATTACACCCTATCTCCCTTTCTCAACTGCCGATCCATGCATCGCTGTTTCTGGCAACACCTCCGCTGCAACTCAACGACTTTGCGTTTCGCAAAATCGTCGATCGCTGCGCGCGGAGACGAGAAATGCCGAACGGTCTGTCTGATGATGATCTGCCTGATGTTTACAGGCTGTCAGGCATCAAACCACTATTACGCAGCCGACACGACGTGGGGGCGGAAGATGCCCGAAACTCTCAGGCTGGCGAAGCGAAGTAATCCACAAACCGTCGATCTGTCTCGACTGGCCAGCGGAACCGGTGGCAGTGAGACCATCGGAGTTGGCGACGTTCTGGAAGTCCAGATCGCTGCAGGTCTCACTGAAGATGATCAATCGACAATGGCCGCTCGAGTAGCCAACGATGGGACAATTTCCCTGCCGATGATTGGCGTTTTGAACATTTCCGGCGTTGAACCTCAAGGCGCAGAATCTTTGATCCGCGCGGAGGCGATTCGTAAACAGCTGTATCATAATCCGACGGTAACAGTGACTGTCACTCATCAGCGCATGAATAAAGTACGAGTGCTCGGAGCTGTTAAAGCTCCGGGGCTTTATGAACTTCCACCAAATGCCAGCGACGTTGTCAGTGCTATTGCGGCCGCTCAGGGTCTTGAAAAAGATGCCGGGCAGCACGTTGAAGTTCGCAATCCTTATCGGGCCAACGCGACTGAACGTCCGGCTGTTGCGGGGATGAATTCTCAACCATTCTCTAACGCCAGCAGCACAAGTGTCAGCAATACGAACACTGCGGGCGCAGCCGAGAACGGCATGAACTCCTATTCGATCGATCTCATTTCAGCGGCCAAAGCCGGAGATGGTCAGTACATCGTGCAGGACGGCGGCGTTGTGATGGTTGAAAAGCGAGATCCGGCTCCGATCTACGTCGGAGGACTCGTGAAATCTGCTGGACGCTACGACTATCCGATTGGTCAGGACCTGCATCTGCTGGATGCCATTAATCTTGCCGGCGGCATGTCGAATCAGTTGGCCAACAAGATCTACGTTGTCCGTCCCGTTGTCGGACACAAAGATCCAGCAGTTATCGAAATCAGTTTTCGTGATGCCAAACGCAGCGCGGACTCCAATATTCTGCTGGGGCCGGGCGATGTCATTCAAGTCGAACAAACACCGGGCACAGTCTTTATGGAGGCACTGAACCTGATTCGGTTCGGAATCTCCGGTAACACAGCATTGTTTTGATTCTAGCTCAGCAACACAGGCGGACAGGATGTCAGTTCCAGACGGACATTTGCTCGGCATTCAGGAAACTCAGAATGCCGCGGCAACCACGCTTCACCTGATCGTTCGCTTCCTGCGAACTGTTCGGCTGCGAAGCGGGATCCTGATCGCTGCGCTGGTGATTGCGGGAATTGCCGGAGCCGCCTGGTACATCATGGCGCAACGGATTTATCAGTCAAATGCGTCATTGCTGATTGTACGCATCGGCACCGGTGTTACCGAGGACACCGCTCATAACAACGGCAGTCCCAACAATGATATGCCAACGTTTATCGAAATCATGTCGCGCGACGAAGTCATCTCCCGCGCGCTCAAGCAGCTTCCGGAAAAGTATCGAGTCGACTTGAAGGGCTATCCGGAAACACAGTGGATTCGACTGATCCGCGACAATCTCTCGGTCTCGTCCGCCTACGCGACAAACCTGCTGGATATGAGCTATCAGTCTAAGGACCCTAAAGCTGCCGCCGCCGTGTTGGCGCATATGCTTATGGCTTACAAGCAGTTTCTGGACGAGACTCATCAGGGATCGTCGATTGATAATCTTCGCATGCTGAATGAGAAGCTGGTCCAGATCTCCGAGCAACTGGAATCGCTCACTCAACAGCGACTACAGCTCAAAGCGTCTGCCCCTGAACTGGTTGATACCGGTGACAAAACGACCAGCCTGAGCGTTGTCTCAGAAACGATTAAACTGCTCGCCGCAGAGTACGCGGTGGCTCGCAAAGAGACTGAAGAATCTCGCACAAAAGCCGATGCGTTGAAGCGAGCTATCAACAACGGCGAAGACATTCTGCAGTTCGCACTGGAAACGCTGGACTCCGCAGGTCGTCAGCTCATCGAGAACTCAATGGGGCTCGGCAGCACCGATGCCCTGCACGTTCAGCGGATCAATCAGGAGTTGCTGGATCTGCGTTCCGAACTTCGTGATGCCAGTCTCAAATACGGCGTGAATCATCCGAAGATGGTGGCTCTGAATGATGAAATTCTGGTCAAAGAATCGTATCTGCAACAGCTTCCCGCTCTGCAGCGTCAACGCATGGATGAGATGGCTCGCACGGAACTTGGGCCGCGACTGTCTCAGTATCTCAACCAGCAACTGCAGAAGAACGAAGCGAACGAACGAGCAATCTCAGCTCGGCTGAACGCGGAACAGGCGAAAGCTCAGATCCTGACTCAGACACTGACGCGATTGGCGGATCTTGATCGAGAAATCGAGCGGCTCTACACACAGCAGAGCGAATTGCAGAATTTTTCTGACGGAATCAGTCTGAACAAAGATACGTTCATTCGCACCGAGATCGCCAGCAAGCCATCAGTTCCCACTCGCCCGGTATCTCCGCGGCTGGCGACGACAGGAATTCTGTCATTGATGCTGGGGACGATCTGCGGACTCCTGATTATCTGGGTACTGGATATCCTGGACGATCGCTTCCGAACTCCTGAAGAGCTGAAGATGCAGCTTGAGACTCAGGTGCTGTCGATGATCCCTCGCATGGATGAATTGCCGGGCGAAGGCTTCGAAGCCGTCATGTGTCATACTCGACCACATTCCAAGGAAGTGGAAGCGTTTCGTTCTCTTCGCACCAGCATTGAATTCTCTCCTCAGGAAACGAACCGCCTGCTTTGCACAAGTACCGAGCCGGGCGATGGCAAAACAACTGTCTCTTCTAATCTTGCCGTCGCGTTTGCTCAATCCGGCCGAAGAACACTGCTGATCGATGCGGACATGCGTCGGCCGGGACTTTCAACTCTATTGGGCCTGCGTGACGATGTTGGGCTGTCTCGAATTCTGCGTGATAACGAAGATCTGGCGGACTCCATTGAAAAGAACCTGCGAACATCGATCGTGCCCGGCCTTGATGTGATTTCCTGTGGACCTCGGCCTGTCAATCCGGCGGAACTTCTGGCAGCCGATCGATTCTCAAACCTGCTGGCATGGGCGGAAACTCGCTACGAACAAATCATTGTCGATGCTCCACCGGTTCTGGCGGTCAGTGATCCGGCGATCGTCGGTCGACTGGTTGATGCCGTGGTGTTGGTCGTTCGCCCTGACAAAGATCGTCGACGCATGGTGATTCGCGCGACGGAAACTCTGCGATCACTGGGCTGCTCACTGCTGGGCGTCGTCGTCAACCATCTGTCAACGACTGATGCTGGCGGTTATGGATATGGCTACGGTTATGGATACGGCTATGGTTATGGATACGGCCATGATCAGGAGCCGGAACAGAGCGAACTATCCAGTAACGAGCATCCTGAAAAAGACGTGGCTCATACCCTGTCAATGCTGGCGGCCGGTTCAGCGACTGAGACATCAACAGAAACGACTCGGCGGGCGGCCTGACCAAAGAATGGCCGATTGATGATTTGAAATCTGAGATTTGAAATCTCCAATCTGAATGCAGAAATCCCTTGGATCCTCACATGTCACGGAGTTCCAAATCTTCTCGAAACATCGCCTCGGAAACTGCGAGGTTTGCCGGCGTGTCTTCGTGGCAGATACCGAGCCGTCCGGTTCTCCTGTGGCTTACCGATGCGATCTTTGTTGCTCTGATCGTTGTCTTTCCGTTCATCATGGGTGGGCGTGAGGCTTGGGGACATCGCATCCTGGTCACGCTGTCGATGGCACTCGGATTTTGCTGGTGCCTGCATCGTATCCGGACTGGCGGCAAGCTGGTTCTGCTTTCGCTTGAACCATTAATGCTGGCCGGTCTTCTGCTGGTCTGGCTGCAAGCGATTCCAATCACAAGCGACGTTCTGCATCAACTGTCTGGTGAATACGACCGGCTACTGCCCGCCCCAACCGCAATCTCTGCAGACTCATCGACACAGCCGGCCTCATCAATGTGGACATCTGCCAGTCTGTATCCGACCGAGTCGAAACACGGCTTACTGATACTGGCGTCTTACATTGTGATTGCCGTGGTCACGGCACAGCGAATTACCAGTGAACAGGATTGCCATCACCTGTTAAAACTTGTGGGAGTCTCCGGACTTCTGATGACGGCGTTTGCTGTCGTGCAGCTCGTCACTTCCAACGACTATTTCTTCTGGTTCTACAGACATCCCTACACAGGCACTCGCGAAGTCTTAAAAGGCGCTTTCACGAATCGCAATCATTTCGCGCAGTTTTTGTCCCTGTCCATCGGACCTTTGATCTGGTGGATGTTGATCGGACGGACCTCAAAAGACTCTGCCGGCCCTGCGCGTCGAGCGAGTCCCGGACC
>CANHVD010000495.1 GCA_947463775.1 Planctomycetaceae bacterium
ATCTTCCTTGCCGCCCTCCCAGATTCGCATAGTGCTATCCTGACTCGACACCGCAGCTTCCAGGGTGATTTTGCCATTGCTGATTTTTAAGCCCTCCAGCCCCTTCAGGTGTAACCGCAGGATCACGGTGTCTGGCCACGTTTCATCACTCCGTTCAATTACTGCCTGACTGATTCCAAATGGGCTGCGAACAGAAATGACGGTCTTGTCGTTCTGGACCGTGACTTCAGTTTTGTCGTCGTCACGTTTCGTTGTGATCTTGAAATGCAATTCGTCCACAGCACTCGCACAACCAACACTCAGGAAAGTAACAGCGAGAATTGCCACGTATTGAATCATCGCCGTCATCCCTTCATGATTTTCCTGAACGTCAAGTTGATGCGTTCACCGACAACCTGCTTTGTCTTCGGAACTTCATGTTGCCAGAACTGCTGCATGGTTCCGGCCATGATAATGAGAGTCCCATGTCCTGCCAGGAATGTCTTCGTCTCTCTTGTGACATTGTGCCTGATGCGAAACTTTCGGGTCGCTCCCAGAGACAGAGAACCGATCACATTGCCCATTTCCGGTTCATCATCCGCGTGCCAACCCATGCTATCCGATCCTGAACGGTAGCGGTTCAAAAGACAATAATTGTATTCACCCTGAACTGCTTCGATCTTTTGCTTGATTTCCAGCAGCATCGTTGTCCACGGCAGAGCGACATTCTCAACGCCGGAATACTTGTAGGTGATGCCCTCGTCGCCGTAAGACGCGATCAGCCTGGGCTGCATGTAACCAAAGATTCCGGGTTTTTGTTCCCACTTGCAGTGGTCCCTGAGGTTTTCAAAGTAGTGATCGTCATGACCGGGCGTCAGGAAGGCATCGTCGTAGAGAAGCAGCCCGCCGTCTCTGAGTTCGATTCGTTCCTTGATTGTCACTTCTCTGCCTCCCAGTCTTCACACCAGCTTCTCCGTGCAGTCATCGATGCAACACTGCTGACGTCCCGTTGCATCACTGCAGCAGAATCTCGGGCAAACTTCTTCTGCAGTCTGCGAACAACTGGATACCCAATACGAGCCAGCACGTGATGAGGGCGAGAGAATGCCAGAATATCGTACCACACGGAATCGTTGCTTTGATCCCATTCAATCAGGAATCGTTCCTCACCACATTCGACATGACCAGGGAGGGTACCGTACACGAACCCAAAACGATGAAGATCACCGGTGGCTGAATCAATCACCGACACAATTCGGCAGGCATTGAGACACCATACTCCAAACACCTTGGCTAGAACTCCGACGACTTGCCCCTGCTCGAGAGGAATATCGCAGGAATTGGACTCAACCCAGCCAAGTTGGAAATGCCCCCAGCGTTTTATGGTGGCCTTGGCTTCATTGAAGACCTGTTCGCCATCGCCCAGCCTTACGCGAGTATGATCGACCACAAAGCCAGCGGGAGGTGTCTTCTCCGTGTCACCAATCGCGGAATAGGTGAAGTCACATTTCCTTTGCTGCGTGAGAAAGCGATGAACGGCTTCGAGGGAAGGTTTTCTGAAGGAGAACATCGTAACGCTCCGGCTGTTGCCCCACGGCCCTGCATGACACTCACTGCATAACCGCAGAAGGATTCCTGAGGCAACCGACTATGGTGACCTCGCATCAAAACTGAAGCCAACAGCTTCAGCAGTTGTCGGCGAACTTTCTATTCCTGCTGGCGGCCCGTGGTGAGGATCTGCGAGGCCGTGCCAAAGCTGAGGACGCTTTTGAAGGTCGAGTTGGTATTCCCGCGGCAGGACGCAACGAGTTGGGAACCGCTTTACACTTTTTGGGGGCCGATCAGTGAACCTCGGCAGGGAGTCTGGGATATGGCTGGACTGAATCGGATCTTTCAAACCGTGTCAGAGATGTCAGAGATTGCGATTCAAGGCTCCAAAAAAAGCTGCAGTCGTCTTATGAGCAGACTGCCACTCGCTTTTGACGCATCTCGTTGTATGCATGCGTGTTCGGGCAATTTTAAACGGTATAACGTCGCTGACGTCCGAAGCCGAAGGTTGCAGGCTCGCCCACCCCGCCCGTCACATTTGTCTAATGCCTTGCAAGCAATGATTTTTGAACCAAGAGCTCTTCAGCTGAAAGCTGTGGAGCTTTTTTTGTTCTCACCCTAATCCCCTCGTCAATGCACGGCCATCGGTAGAGGGAGTTAATCGGGCGACAAGTTTTGCGACTGCACTCTGAGCAGACCTTGTGCTCGGTCGTGATTCTGTGTGGTCGCGAAATCCTTGTGGCCGACACCACTTTCAGAGACTCCGCTGACACGCCGATGTTGATCAGTCTAATGGCCAGCCCCCGTCAGATGTCGTGAGCGCTCGCTGCTAGCCCCGCTGGTGAGTGCGCGAGTCTTCTTCCAGCACAACGACATTAGCCTTGTTTCCAATCAGGCTGGACGACCATCAGTGGAAACTCGAGTGCCAATGCGTTCTCCCGCAATCACTCGTGCGATGTTACCGATCTTCTTGTAATTGAAGACGACGATGTCGATGTTGTGTTCCATACAGTGGTGCATTGCTTGTGCATCCATGACCTGCAGGTTCTGAGCAAGTACATCGCGGAAGGAAATGTCGGTGTACCGAATCGCGTGAGGATTCTTCATTGGATCTTCGGAATAAACTCCGTCGACCTTCGTCCCCTTCAGAACAACGTCTGCATCCAGTTCGCGGGCTCGCAATGCGGCAGCGGTGTCTGTTGTTACGAAAGGACTACCTGTTCCTGCAGCCAGAATGACTACGCGACCCTTTTCCAGGTGCCGCAGGGCGCGACGACGAATGAATGGTTCAGCCACGCCTTCCATGCGAATCGCGCTTTGCAGGCGAGTAGGAACTCCTGCGCTTTCCAGAGCATCCTGTAGTGCCAACCCATTGATGACAGTCGCCAGCATGCCCATGTAATGAGCCGTTGAAGGGACGATCTGCTGGCTGATATCGGCAAACTGTTTTCCTCGGAGGATATTGCCACCGCCGCAGACGATCGCCAGTTGAACTCCGTTCTTTACCACGTCACGAATCTGTTCCGCCACTGAAGCCAGTTCTGCCATAGCAATGCCTGATTCACCTTCGCGGCAAAAGCTTTCGCCGCTGATTTTCAGAAGCACGCGTTTGTAGGGCAGGCGAAGGCTGGGGGTGGTCATTGAGCTATTCCCGAACGAAGTGATGTGAAAGATGAAGTCAGAGAAGCCCGGCTTCGCTTTGGAAAACCGGGCTTCTGATGAGAACTATAGCGTGGAAACGGTTCTCGGTGGGCCTGAGAAAAAAGCAGGCCCGCACCGATAAGGGACCGCGGTCACAATCAGGCTGATGCCCCAACCTTCCAGCGATGGAACGTTACAGCTTCGAGGCCAGCTTCAGCCAACGCCTGGCTGACAGTCTTGCTGTCGTCCTTGGCGAAAGGCTGCATCGTCAGAACGCCCTGCTCTGCGTAGAAGACCTTCATACGGCCGTCGACCATCTTCTCGATAATGTTCTCAGGCTTCTTGGAAGCACGAGCTTCTGCGATCAGACGATCACGTTCAGCCTGAACCGTATCTGAGGCCAGTTGCGACGGCTGAGTTACTGCCGGGTTCAACGCTGCGATGTGCATCGCAACGTCCTTCATAACGTCAGCATTCTTTGCAGTGCCTGAGGCGATGAACAACACGCCTGTCTTGTAGTCGTGATGAACATAGCCAGCGACCGGGCCTGCAACGCGAGCAATTCGATTGACAACGATCTTTTCACGGATCTTGTTGACGATCTCTTCGTACTGTTCCTGGAACGATTGAGTGGCTCCGGGGGCTTTCTGGCTCATCAGAGCCGCAGCATCAGCGGCGCCAGGACCGGCCAGCAATGTATCGACCATGGCCTGACCAAACTGCTTCATCACTTCGCCAGTGGCAACTGGTGCTGATTCGCACTGGATTTCAACCATTGCGGCTTCTGAACCGTCCGGCTTGACAGCCAGGAAGACTCGGCCTTCCGCAGTGACATTGTCAGCTCGCTTATCCTGAACCTTCTTGAACATATCTTTCAGGATCTGAATCGCCTTGGCTTCATCGCCACCAGCTTCGGTGAGTGCCTTCTTGCACTCCATCATCGGGAGGTCTGTCTTTTTTCGCAGAGCGTTAACGGCTGCGGCTGTAATTTCTGCCATGAGAAACTCCTTGGAGCGATCCTTGATTTGTGCATTCGCTGTGTCTGCGAACTGCCGGATCGTCTGTAAATCAGGGGATAGAAAACGTCGCGTCAGGGATCACAAAAAGGCAAAGGACACATCTCTGGCCGAGATGGTTCAATACACTGACGCGGCGGAGTTAAGAACGAAAGAAGACGACGGTCCCAAAGAAACCGTCGTCTAAGAGTTGTATATCGCTGATTTCATCCTGCCATGACTTTGTCAGCCATGGCTAACATAACTCAGCGAATTGAAGGAACGGCTTTTGGCTCGTTCGGATCAATGTCTTCTTTCTTCTTGTGATCATCAGGACGCAAGCTGCGACCCTGCTTGATCGCATCCGACAGATGCTGAATCACAAGCCGAATAGATCGCAGACTGTCATCGTTGCCTGGAATTGGCAGGTCGACCATGTCCGGATCAGAGTCAGTATCGATCAAAGCCACAACCTTGATGCCCAGTGAGCGAGCTTCAAGGACGGCATTCTTTTCCTTGGTCGGGTCAACAATGACCAGACATTCCGGAAGGCGATTCATTTCTCGCATGCCGTTCAGGTTGCGATAGATCTTTGTGTACTCGCGAGTCAGCGTTGACTGCATCTTCTTTGAGTAATTTCGGATCTCACCTGTTTCACGCAGGTTCTCAAGTTCTTCGAGGCGTTTCAGACGAGTACGAATGGTTCGGAAGTTTGTCAGCGTACCACCCAGCCATCGCTCGGTGCAGTACGGCATCTTGCATTCCTGAGCCAGTTCTTCGATAGACGCTGAAGCCTGACGCTTCGTGCCGACGAACAGAACAAGGCCGCCCTGAGCAGCTACTTTCAGCAGATACTTTTTCGC
>CANHVD010000496.1 GCA_947463775.1 Planctomycetaceae bacterium
CCGGCTTCCAGAGTCATCAGCATGCGAACCAGATGCTTTTCGGC
Organism: Planctomycetaceae bacterium; assembly: GCA_947463775.1. Lineage (GTDB taxonomy): Bacteria > Planctomycetota > Planctomycetia > Planctomycetales > Planctomycetaceae > SXXK01. Next base: position 45 of record CANHVD010000496.1, read on the forward strand.
ATCGTCCTTCTCGCCGGAATCCAGCAAGCGTCGTCGGACTGCTTCCTGTAGCCCCATGACGGTTCCGGACTTACGAATAAAGAACGCCAGAAGTCTCCACGGCATTCGGCCACGACTGGCCAGTTTCGCTGGCGGGGCTTCCTTGAGCGTTTGAAATTGTCGCTCGGTCCAGTACTGAAATCCCTCACGTCGACGCGGCATCTTTTTCTTCAGATTCTTCTTCGCTCGGATCAGATTGGGGTCCTTGGTGTCTTCGGGAATCTCATCGTACTTCTGCTGCCAGCGAAATAGCCGCACATCGTCTTCATGAGCCACGGCCACGACATAACCGCGAGTATCAAACTGCGGGCGACCGGCACGTCCAAACATCTGATGAGCCGAGCTGGCGTCGATCAGTTTCATCGCTCCGGGAGGTCCCTTCAGCAGCGAAGTCATCACGACTGATCGCGCGGGGAGATTGATTCCGGCTGCCAGCGTTTCCGTGCAGACACAGATGCTCAGCAGCTTCTTCTGAAACAGTCGCTCGACAACTCGACGGTACTTCGGCAGCAGTCCAGCATGGTGAATGCCTACGCCGCGAATGATAAACTGCTTCAGCTTTCCTCCCGCACCGATGGACCAGTCGACCTGTTCAATTTCGGCGAGCAGTTGCTTCTGCTGACCGTCAGCGAGCAGGCGTTTGCCTTTTAACTGTTCGGCGACGCTCCAGCATTCGTTGCGATTAAAGCAGAACACAAGTGCCGGCGTATACCGAGTCTCCTCATCGCCATCCGCCATGATCTCCAATTGATCGGGCAGCATCTCGTCCGTCACCCAGCGAAAATCGAGTGGCACACGGCGTTCATCGCTTTGCAGCAGTCGCAGGCGACGGCCATGTTGGCGAGCCAGCCAGACCACGAAATCTGTCGCATTGCCCACGGTCGCACTGATCAGCAGCAGTCGACAATGTTTCGGGAGCAATCCCAGCGACAACTCCCACACGATGCCTCGTTCCGGATCGTTGAAGCTGTGAAACTCATCCATCACCACGGCCGAGACGTCGTCGAAGGAAACTTCCTCCGGCGACAACAGTCGGTTCAGAAGAATTTCGGCCACCACAACCAGAATGCGAGCATCCGAGTTTTCTCGACGATTGCCCGTTACAAGTCCGACATCGGTCGCGGAAAAGCCCCAGCGAACAGCCGACTCCTGAAGTTCGCGAAACTTCTGTTCGGTCAATGCGATCAAAGGAGTCGTGTAGTACGCTCGTCGCCCGGTCATCAGAGCTTCGTACAGAGCTGTTTCGGCGATGACAGTCTTTCCCGTCCCTGTCGGCGCACAGACCAGAATACCGTCTTCCGAATCAAACCAGGTCAGGATCGCCTGTTCCTGAAACGGGTAAGGCGGCCATGGAAGTTCTTCCAGATAACGCAGCGCAATTTCTTCAGACGATGGTGGGGGAGAATCCATTCGATCGAGTTTCAGCAGATACGGGAGATACAGGGTTGGTGCAGATAGTGGGCAGAGTTTAATCGGTGGTCATTCTCTTTGCGAGAAGCCTTTACTCTGAGCCCATTTTGGCACCAGCCGGGACGTTCTGCGTTTGTTCGTTCCCTATGGAATTCGGGAAATGGCTGCTACCTTGTCATGGCTGCTATCTATTACTGCTATCTATCAAAGTGAGGGCGATTGCGGCAGAGGCTCCATTTCCTCCATGGCTGTCACCGCTGCAATGGCTGCGTAAGGCGAAGTGGTCGTATTTGCAGGCCCTTTCCCGGTCGAATCTTCAACGGGAATAGCTGGCGGAGTCATTGGAATTGGAGGAGGCTCAGGGGCCGTCAGTTTTGTTGGTGATCCGGACTTTTTTTTGTCTTTTCCCTCAACCTTCGCTCCACTTCCGAGTTTTCCGGCACACGATTCTTCGCAGCGAACCAAAGCCTTGCCTTTGGATTTGACTGCATACATTTTTCGAGTCAGCTCGAGCGCTGCACCGATCGCACCGAGGAGTGTGACCCAGATCAGAGCCGTTGAGTTGATGATCCCTTTGTAGTTTGCGATCGCGAAAAACACGCTCATGAATCCCATGACGCAGACAAGGAAGATGCGCCCGTTGATGCTAAGCCGTTCGGTTCGCAGAGCATGGGTCACCAGAGCTTTTTCAACCGAATGAGTCGACACGCTGCGGAATGAATCCATGTTCTGTCGCAGTTTCTCGACATCAACTTTGGCCCGCGGGATCATTGGAGCTTCCTCTGGGTTATCTCCTGACGCCTCAGAGTGTGTCGCGTTTGAATCGCTGGCTCCGCTATCCTCAAGCGGCATTGAACCGCCTGCCATGTACTGATCAATATAGGATTTAACCTTCGGCGGAGACTTAGTCGCTGCCGCTTCCGGCTTCTTCGTTGCTGCAGGAGCCGGTGACGGATCTGCTGACTTGCCCTTACTTCCACCGGAAAGTTCTGATGGCAGAGAATTGCCGGCAGATTTGCGACTTCTTGAAAGTAACTGCTCCATGTAGTCACGAACAAAGTCATCGGAGGTGTCTTCTCCGGCGGCACTGGCAGACGACTCCGGCGTTGGTTCTTCAACATGTCCGGAGACGATCCTCGACGCGTCTTCTCCAAAGTGCAGCGCGACAGGTTTTGCAGCCCCCAGTGGCTCAGAAGTATCCGGCATTTCGTGTGTTGAAAACACTTCCTGAGCAGGTTTCTCAGCGTTCCACCCATTCAGGCCAAAGAGGCTGGCCAGTTCTGCTCGCAGATCAAGTGCAGCACTGGCTGAAGCTTCTTCGTCCTCATCAGTCAATAAGCTGACAGGCTCCGCTTCCATGCCGAAGATAGCAGCGCCGGGGCGAAGAGACTCAGTTGAGATCTCTTCGTTCACTTTCCGCATGTTCGTTTCTGACTCAGTCGCGTAGCTCGTGGCGACGGAATGTTGCTTCATCGCGACCTGAATCTCCGTTCGAGCCATTTCGAGCTGCTGCCGTGCATCGAGCAGTTGTCGTCGCTGTTTCTCGACTTCCTCCTGGGAGTTCGACACCATGCGAAGTTGTTCACGAACTTCCTCTTCACGAGTATCCAGAAGGCTGGCTCGACGATCCAGTTCTCGAGCTTCTTTCTGGAGATCAGCAGCATTAATGTTCTCGTTGGCAGACGAATCACCGGACTGTTCGACCTGCTTTGATAACCGCATCCGGAGTTCACGAATCAGATCATCTCGGTCCGAGATGACTTCGGTCGCTCGATTCAGTTGAGCCTGAAGTTCGTCCACCTGAATCATGCTGACCGGCGCGTCTTTGTCGTCGGTCATCGAAGTCAGATCGGAGATTTTGGCCTGCAATACTTCATTCTGCAGACGCAGTTCCTCTATGACGCGATCCTGTTCCCGCACGGCGAAGGCAGAGTCTTCGTTCCCCGAGTAGTTCTGGCCACCCGACTTCAGTTCGGCCTTTAGTTCTTCCAGCTGGCGCATCAGCTCAGCTTCGACTTCTCCCGATTCAGCACGACCATCACCGAAGTCTACGTTGGTGCCCGGTACTGATGATTCAGTATGAGTCACCGAAGATTCGGTCGGTATGCCTCCGGAATGGTATGTCTTCAACTGTCTTTCGAGAGACTCAGTGTGACTTTCGGCCTGACGAAGGCGTGATTCCAGTAATTGTAACTGACCGCTGCGTTCTTCAATCGTCTGATACAAAGTCGCGAGAGTTTGTTCCTGCGATGACGACTCGGCTCGTAATCGATTGGCTTCTTCGACGTCTGCACGAGCATCCAGCATTGCTCGCTGAAGCTCTCGCACTGCTGTCAGAAGTGCATCACGTTCCGCCTGAACTCCGTTAAGCTGCGATTCCGAAGCCTGCAATGCTTCTGAGAGGTCCTGTTCGGTTTTCGGATCAATGCTGATACGGCTGCCTGATGCGGATTCTTCTCCAGGTGACTCCGCGACTTCAGCTGCAACAGAAGTTGCTCTCTGGTCACGAATCTCAGATTTGAACTGCGTGACTCGACGATGCAGTTCCGCAGCACGCAGATTGAGTTCGTTCTCAAGCCGCTGCAGTTCGGAGCTCTGTTGATTCATCGCGAGGAATCGGCTTCGCAGCTCTTCCGTCTGCTGTGTTACGGTACTCTCACGCTCCGATAGTCCGCTCGCCCGACTATTAAGATCCTGGCTGAACTGCATTAATGCATTGCGTTCACAGATCAGATCTTTGTGCGACATCTTCAGCGCATCACGTTCTGCTTCCGCATTGCGCAGAACGACATTGGCGGCATTCTCACGTTCTAGGGCACGTGTCTCAAGTTCCGTTAACGCAGCCTGCCGCTCGAGAAGTCGCTGATGTTGTTCCTGAACTACAGCGACGTCCGTTTCGGCCTGCGATGGGGAATTCCGGAACTGCTGCTCCTTCACTCGAATCGCATCGCGTTCGAACTTGAGTCTCAGAACTCGGTCGGCCAGTTCGGTACTTCGGCTCTCGATCTCCGCCTGACGCGAGGTCAGCAGCAGCTCTTTGTCCGCAAGGGCGGCCTTCGCTGCTTTCAGCTCCTCCATGGACCGTGCCGCTTCCTGACGCGATCGAACTGCGGACTCTTTTTCCGCTGCGATCGCCATGAGTTGCTCGACACTGCGAGTGCCGTTGGACGACTCATCCGGAAGCTGAGCAGCTCTGGCAGATAACTCGGCTTCGCGTTGATTCAGCTGATTTACGCGTTGTTCAAGTGCGCTGATTTGATCTGCCACGGAGGCTTGCTGCAGATTCAGTTCCTGCCGCTGTGTTTCGAATTCCTGCTGAGACTGCGCCAGGCGAGTCTGCTGTTCGTCAATCCCGGCCGAACGGGTGATCAGTTGCTCTTCAAGCTGAACGGCCTGGGCATACTTTACCTGTGAATCGTGATGCAATTGTTCCAGCTCACGCCGCTGACGATCGACTTCGACCCGTGCCTGTTCAACCAGAGTGAACTGTTCGAGTGCGTGCTGAAGCTGCTGTTCTGCGTTCCG